>JBAYRG010000004.1:0-24870 GCA_041676805.1 Proteiniphilum sp. | reverse complement strand
AGGAAAACCAACAGGTAAAGGTGGCCCGTGGGTAGAGTCGGAGGTAAAGGCGAAGATTGCTTCTGATCCCTACCTGATCGGTTTTTATGATCAACACGAGTTGACATTGTAGCATACTTCTAAATTCTACTTTAACAGATTAGAAAAAGTCAGAAAACAATCAAAAAAAAACCGCTTATATATTTGGCAATCAGGAATTAAAATCATATATTTGCATATCGATCGAGAAACAGGTCGAGCAAAACAGCAGAAACAATCCCAGATGTATAACACAAGTTAAAAATAGTAAACGATATGGAGAAACACTGAAGCCGTCCTTAGGTCGGCTGGAGATGTATCTCTCTGATTATAAGGATGTATTCAAAAGTAAGACCAAGAGGTTTTTTGACAAAGCAAGAACCTATTGTCATGGGATATTTATGAGTGAGCTGAGTAATATCGAGCGAATAAGTGAGGAGATGTGTGCTGATTATCATCAGATGCAGCATTTCATAACGGAATCACCTTGGGATCATCGGGAGCTGATAGACAAAGCTTCTTTGGATGTGAGTCGCAACCTTCCCAAGCAAAAGTTGACAGGTCTGATAATAGATGAAAGCGGTTGGGAGAAGAAGGGCGAGAAAAGTGTCGGTGTCGCTCCTCAATATTGTGGCAATGTCGGAAAAGTAAGCAATTCCCAAGTTGCAGTATTTGCCGCATTAAGCAATGGTGATTTTGCATCCCTGGTTGATGCCGAATTATTTCTGCCTGAATCCTGGTGTAATAATGCTGCCCGCTGTAAGGAAGCAGGCATTCCCAAGGAATCAAGAATTTTCAAGCCTAAGTGGGAAATCGGCATAGACATAATAACGCGTCAGAAATCCCTTGGAGTCAAATTCGATTATGTGGGTGCTGACGGATACTACGGAAACAGTTTGGATTTTACAGAGGCAATCGAAGAAATGGGCTATGTATATATGCTCGACATTCATTCCGACCTCAGGGTTTACCTTGAAAAGGCAGAAATAGCAGTGCCTGACAAAAAAGGAAAACGCGGTCGTAAACCAACCAAAGTCCAACCATTATCAGAAAGCATAAGGGTAGACAGATACATGTCGGGGTTGAAAGAATATGATTGGCAGGAATTGGAAGTGCGAAATACTACGAAAGGAAAACTTAGGGCGGACTACCACTTTATAACCGTATTTATATGGGATGAAGACAATAATCAGATGTTGCGCCGATTGCTGGTCATACGTCGCAGAAGAACAAAGAAGGGCGACTACGAATACAAATATTCTTTTACCAATGCCAACTTGGAGCAGTATACAGAAAAAGGCATTGCCTATATGCAGGCACAGCGTTTTTTTGTGGAGCACAGCCTCAAGGAAAGTAAACAGATATTGGGCATGGATAAATATCAGACACGAAAATGGTCGGCATGGTATCATCAGATAGCATTGAATATACTTCTCGCAGCTTTTATGTTGAAAGAAAAATTGATTTGTTTTGACAATATACCACTACTTTCGGCCAGAGACATAAAGCAATGGATCGTATTCAAGTTATACAAACAAATATCTGAAGATGATCTAATTGAACAAATTATGGAACGACATTGCCGAAGGCAGACGGATATTAACAATGCATATAAGAAACAAAAATTAATGTGTTAAAGTAGAATTACGAATATCCATATTACTATCCGACAACATCTTTGATCTCAGAAGTGAACCTTGATTAAAGCAATAATCTCCAGTAGAAACCACCTCTAACGGACGTTGCCCTTTGGGAAAAACCATTAACTCGGATTCAGGCAGCGGTACAAACTGCTTCTCTTTTTTCGGGGCACCCGTACCCTCATTTTTCAAATAAAGATCGAACCAACCAAGCATGGCTTCCCTCATTTCGGGAAAGTAACCATGAGGCGTATCAAATATATTGTAAGTCAGATTGTTATCGGAGCCATAGAGTCTATATATTGTATTTGCCCCATTAAAACTTCTCAGCATTTCCTGTGGATGGAATGCTGCATTCACGTCTCTCAGGCCATTACAAATTTTCAGTGCCCGGGGTGCAATAAGGCCCAATACTGCCGATTCTTCGGTAAAAGTCAATCCTCCGGTCAATGCTTCACATATACAGTTACTGTTCAGTATATACGACTGGAAAGTTCCTACGCTTACTACAGGAACAACCGCTTTGATCCGTTCATCCACCGCAGCGAGCCACATTACCTGATTACCTCCCCCACTCGCTCCTGTTGCTCCAATATTTTCGTTATCAACAAAAGGAAGAGATGAGAGCAGATCGACAGCCCGCATATTGTCCGTAATCTGCACTCCCATTAAGGTCTCTCCCACATTCAAGAGAGACGCACCCAGATTAGCCCCGTGATATTCGAACTCACCGTGAACAGTGGTCCGCTCCCCCGCTCCCCAGGGATCGATGGCAATGGCAACATAACCGTGCATGGCTAAAGTTTGCCCCAATGCCTGATACTCAGAATACAATTTCCCGTTGCGTGAATGTCCCATTGCCACGACTACCGCAGGAAAAGGACCATCTCCGTTGGGAATATATAAGTTGGCCGTGGCATATACATGCGGTCGTGTCTGAAAGAAAATATTTTTAATTGAAAATCCTTCCTTTTTATAATCGGCCGTCTCCTTATACTCCAAAGGCAAGCCGGAATGATAGGATACCCTTGCATATTGAAGAATAGTATTCCTCAGTTTTTCTCTCTGCGTGAACCATTCATCCTTACTTTGCGGGAGTTGTAACAGGTTATAAGCTTTTGCCGCCTCTCTCTTAAGAGAAAAACTTATCAAATCGTTATTCCTATCATCGGTAAAGATATCCGGGAGATCATTTTGTCCCCGGATACCTTTGCTGAGTATAACGAAAAACAGGAGAACAAACAGGTTTCGTTTCATTGTAATTGAGACGCGGAGTTTTTATCCAGAAACAATACTGTATGAGGATGTCTCCTTAAAATCGTCGCCGGGCATGCTGTTGATATTTCCGCATTCAATGTATTATACACGGCATTGGCTTTCCGCTTATCCGGCACCATACAACTGATCACTTTACAACGCATGATAGCAGGGATTGTCAGGCTGATAGCTTCTTTCGGCACCTCTTCGAGAGTGGAGAACCATCCCTCTCCCAATTGCTGCCGGCGTGAAATATCATCCAACTGCACTATTTTCACCAATTTAGGATCGTTAAAATCCGCTATTTCGGGATCATTAAAGGCGATATGTCCGTTCTCGCCGATACCTATGCAAGCAACATCCACTGTAACAGCTTTCAATAGTTTCTCATAGCGGACTACTTCATAGTCGATTTCTCTTGCATCACCATTGATATAATGCGCCTGAAAGGGCTTTACCACATCAAGGATTCTTTCTTTCAGATATTTTCGGAAACTGGCCGGATGTGTTTCAGGCAGATCTTTATATTCATCCAGATGGAATACGGTAATTTTATCCCAGTCGATCTGAAGCGTTTTGAGAGCCTCAATAAAGGCAAATTGTGAAGCGCCTGTAGCCAGGATCAGATTAGCGTGTCCTTTGGTCTGAACGATGTCATTCAAATGTTGGGCGACAAAATCTGCACTGTCTTCTCCGGCAGAAGTCTCATCCGTAAAAATACGAACCGTAAGGTCATCTCTCTTGAATTGTTTAATTTCAGTTGTCATTTTTTATTAATTCAAGTTTCGCTTGTGTCTTGTTTATAGTTATACAACCACTCGCGAAAGTTCAGTTATTAATTATATACCAGTTTCGCAGTCTATTTTCGTTATGTAGGTCAGCGGCGTTTCCACCGCTTTCCCCATTAAGAACTGTACGTGCGACTTTCACCGCATACAGCTCCGATAATTCAAAATTTAGTTCTCATAAAATTAAATCGACTCATCCGCTCCTTTGCAGGAAACGGTTTCCGATAAAGTATCCTTTCGGGACGTACGTGTGCGGCTGCTTTTCCGCTTCCGCTTCAAGAAGTAGGCATCCCAAGTCGGGTCGTATGGATTGGCTTCACACTTCACTTTTACATGTCGCTTAATCGGTATGTCTGCCAGCTTCATGAGTGTAAAGATAGCATCATTCTCAGCATCTTTGTGCTTGAAGCCAAAAATCCAATCCCGATTACCGACCTTGATAAAGTATTTGTCCTTTATCCATCTTCTCGATTTGTCCGTATGCCTTCGATAAGACCAGCGCTTTAACCGATTGGTTAATATATGGTCTATCTTGCTAAACGTAGTTTTAGATACCACACCGCTGTAGTAATTACCCCATCCCCGCAATACGGGATTAAGGTCTTCTATCAGCTTTTGCTGCGCTACCGCCTTGTTCTTTTCGAAGACGACCTCATGCAGCTTTTCAGTGAACCGTTTCAGACTTTTAGGGGATGGTTTGACAAGCAATGTACCGTTGTATTTCCGGACATTGAACCCCAAAAAGTAGAAGCCCTCACTAATGTGCGTTATCAGTGTCTTTTCTTTGGAAAGCGTGAGTCCACGCTCCCCAAGAAACTCGATCAACATGCGCTTTATCTCTTCCAATGTTTCCCGTTTGTCTGCCGTGACGATAAAGTCATCGGCATACCGCACTCCATCCGACCGCTCTTACGTTACCTATCTACAGTTGGCTGATGGGAGAAGTACGGGCTTACCAAGTTCCGCACAAGTAACTGACGACCGACTTGGAGTCCGCCCGTCCACCGGCAGTGCAACATCCGTGTAGCACGAACAAAAAGCGCACTATCCTGACTGCTTGCCTTTTGGCATGGCTCATAAACATCCGTGAGCCATTTCTTTGTTACGATGGTGAAGCGGTTCACCTGGGTTACTCATATCGGCCAGCCTTGCTATTCTTCACCTATGATGTTTAGGATGGAACGTCGTTGTCAAGAGGGCTTCGTACCCGACCGTTGCCAGTCACGCACGCCTCTTTAGGCTACTATTGACGGAACAATAGGTTCAGATGTGATGCTGAACAATTACTTGTGCGACTTCTTGTCGCACTTTCATTCACAAAGATAGAGGTATGATTTAGCATCTAATAAGATAATTGACGAAAAGTTTAGTGGCTTATTACGAATATATTTATTAAAAAAGTGTTGATTATTGAACAACGTATAGTTTAGATTGTTGAATTAGAATGATGATTTAAGTCTGCTCAAAGAAATTCTTTATATTAGCAATGATCAAAATACTTGTCCTTATAGATTCCGCCACTGGGTTTAGTCGTCGTTTTTTGACCGGTCTGATTCGCTATGCACATGAAAACGGTCCCTGGATATTTTATCGATTACCTTTATATTATAAAGTATTGTATGGGGAAGCCGGTATTATAGAGCGGATCAAAGATTGGGGTATCGATACGATCTTTGTTCAATGGGAGTACAACGAAGTTCAATTTTTAAAACAGCTGGATATTCCTGTGTTCCTTCAAAATTATGAAGACGACGCTAATTGGTTTTCAAAAATTTCCGGTGATTACATGGAAGTGGGTGCAATGGCTGCTAATTTTTTTGCTAAAAAAAAGTTTAAAAATTTTGCTTTCTACGGTAACAAAAATTTCCTCTGGTCGAAAGGGAGAGCTGAAGGATATCGAAAAGAAGTGGAAAAATTAGGAGGAAACTATTATTATTTTGAATCGGAATACCTGACTAATAGCCAATGGAGCCGAAGCCACATAGAATTGGATGAATGGTTATCATCGCTTCCCAAGCCTGTTGCTGTTTTTGCATGCGACGATTATTTTGCCCTTCAGGTGGCAGAGATGTGTAAAATAAACAATATCGATATTCCAAATGAGCTGTGTTTACTCGGAGTTGATAATGACGAACTTATTTGCAACTTATCTTATCCGTCCATCTCATCTATTGTAACCGACGATGAGAATATCGGATATATAGCTGGAAAAAAGATTCATGCGCAGATTGTAAATAAAAAAAATATTCCTTTCGACATAGTCAAGAAACCACTACACATCGAACAGCGACAATCTACGGAAAAATATAACATCTCAGACAAGTATATTATACAGATAATAGAGTATATTGAAAAAAATTTCATCTTTGACATATCTATCGACCAATTGACACAAATTGTACCGCTTGGTCGTAGAAATCTTGAAAAAAAATTCAAGGAAGCGATTGGTATCACCATTTACCAGTTCATATTGGAAAAGAAGATAGAATATATTTCCTTCGAATTATTAACTACACAAAAAAGTTTTTTGGATATTGCTATTGAAACAGGTTTTAATGATATAAGAAATGCTTACAGGATCTTTAAAAAAAATACCGGGCATACACCGTTGAATTTTCGCAAAAAATTCTCAAAGGTCAATAAATAGTCAATCTATCATAAAGCTAAACCGATATACCTTTTTGTAGATTACCTGTATTAATTTTTCACTTAAATTTCTACGATTAAAAGCTGTATGTGTCAGGTGAAATTCTTATTTTTAGATTATTGATCGATAAAACAGTGTTCAAAAATAATTCACCCAACAGATGCAAATCAAAAACACAAAAAAATGTCATTTGTTACCACTAAGGTAAAGAAAGAATTTACTTCAGGGCAATTGATACCCTACTCGGGATTAAGCGTAATCTCTGATTTTATTAAACATATTGGTCTCTATGATTCATTAAATGAGTGGATCTCTATAGTACGCCACAATACAAGCCTTTTGAGTACTGCCCAGGTGCTGTCAAGCATTATACTGGCCAACTTTTGTGGTGTTCACCGTTTAAGCCGCGTGGAGGATTTCACGTGCGATCCCGTCCGTTGGACCTGGTTAAATATATCGACGAGAACACTATTCGTATTCATTTATCCCTGATGGGTGAGAGAGAAGTCGGGAAACTGTATGAATCGTTATTGGAATTCAATTCAGGACAGGCCTGACAATGCGGGTTAAGTCAAGAAATCCCTGATTGTGACTCCACTGTATTTACTGTTTATGGCAATCAGCAAGATGCCGAGGCGGGGTATAACTTGCGTAAGAAAGGAGCCAAGGGATATCATCCCTTATTGTGTTTCCTATCCGAGGGAAAATGAACAATATTAAACCGTCTTAGCGGATAAGAGTATCACGGAAAATCAGAAATGCTTCCTGGAGGTTGAAGAAAGTGGTATGTCAACTGAAAAATTAATGAAATGCCACTCACAAAAGATACTTTTTTGAAGTGAAATTTTAAATTAGATTTTAAGTAATATATACATGTTGTCAAAAAATGTATACTTTTGTTTATAGTAATCTTTGGTTTGTAGTGAACACAAAGCTGCAAATTTTAGGTAAAGGACAAATTTAAATTTGCCCTTATACTTCTTCTAAAAAGTTCTTATCGAACAACACAGTGGCAATAAATAGGGTTCGCTGAATCCGAACAAACGCTTGATTTTAAGAAAAATAACCCCGTTTTTTGTTATGGATTTGGATGAAAAGCAGTAAGTTTACAGTCAAAACGGTTACAATATGAAATACAGTTCTCAAGGGAAGCAGTATCGTCTGGATTTATTCTCGACCACGCTGGAGAAGTAGGTCGACCTGAAAACCCACGTGGAAGCATACCTCGAGCGATTCGGTTGCCTGCCAACCACTTGTTACGCGGACAAGATCTATATGAGCAGGGAAAACAGGGCCTATCTGAAAGGGTTGCACATCAGGGCGGCGGGGAAACCACTAGGAAGACCCAGTAAAAAAATGCAGACAGAGGGATACAAACCGCAGTAAATCAGGTATATGAGAGGAGTGAATGAGGCGGAATCCACTTTCGGACAGGAAAAAGGGTTTACAGCGTGGATAACGTGCGGACCAAGTTTCCCGACACGGCGGACGCGTGGACAGCGGCATGTTTCCTTGACAAGATCTTGATAAATATATTCCGGATACCGGTGGAAGACCACCATTCCCAATATATCTCACTTTCGACATGAGAAAAAAAGCGGTATACAGCAGAATAAGAATTATAGCAAGAGCAAGATCGCCACAGTATACGGCAGATTTTCCCGTCAAATTTGATGTATGGGGTACTAATAACCCCAAAACGATAGAACAGGTAGGCGACGGCAGCAGAGAAGCTAATCAAGCGTACTGGAGTTCGTGGAAAATAACAAACGGAACCGATGAATGGAAAAATGGCTGGACAAAAGTAGCCAACTGTGAGTTTTTTCTATCTTCAGGAGAAAATAAATATTACGAGGGTATACCTTTGACTGCCGAAGATCTGGATGTCATTAAAAACGGATATGAATTCGAGTTCAATTTGGATGTAGCTGAACCATTTCGATATCTGAGATAGGAAGTACATGAAACGAACATGGGAGTCTACCAGTTAACCTTGTTTGGAATAAAATATTGGAGAAGCTACGTGGATTAACAGAAATAACTATATACAGAGGTAGATTTCTTGTAATATCCTTCGTTGAATAAACAATACAATAAATAATTTAAAATTATATGTTATGAGTTTTTATAAAACATTAGTGATATTATTTTTTGCCTGGACAGTACCTGTTTCGGCACAACAGTATCCTTCACTCAATAACAAAAAAATTGACGGTTACAAAGGTGTTTGGTTCACCTTGGGACAGTTCTCAAAGTATGGCGACAAATATTCTGGAGGTTTGGGAACCTATACTTCCAACCATACTCCGCTGGCAATCTATGCTCCCGAAGTACAAAAAACATTTTTCGTGTATGGAGGTAGTATCGAAGATCGTAACACTAGTGCTAATCCGCCTAAAAAAGGTAAGACTTATGGCCATTACCTACTTTGCATGGCTGGGTGCTTTGACCATAAAACCAAAACTGTTTCGAAACCGACCGTGGTTCTCGATAAAGGAGGGGTTCGTGATCCGCACGACAATCCTACTATTGCCTTGGATACAGACGGATACGTTTGGGTATTCCCGGCTGGAAGAGGACGATCACGCCCCGGATCTATTTTCAAAAGCCGCCAACCATATAGTGTGGATGCTTTTGATCAGGTACTCGAAGACGAGATGTGTTATCCGCAACCTTATTACGTTCAGGGTAAAGGATTCTTACTACTGTTCACAAAATATACGGGAGTGCGATTATTATATTTCAATACAAGTCCTGACGGTAGGGAATGGACAGAACATCAAGATTTAGTAGCCATCAAACGTCCAGAAGATAAATATGGTGGCCATTATCAGGTTAGCAGCCAGTTGGGTGAAAAAATTGCATTTTTCTGTAATTGGCATCCTGAAGGAAATGTTGATCGAAGAACCAATATTTATTATCTGCAAACTGTTGATTTTGGAAAAACATGGACCACGGTTGATGGCACACCCTTGTCTATTCCTGTAACCGAAGTCAATAGTGAATCGATGATTCGCGAATTTTTCAGCAAAGTGGAAAATGTGTATCTTCATGATATGGCTTTTGATGAAAAAGGTAACCCGATGATCTTGTATTGTTATGGTTTTCACCATCAGCCAGGGCCAGATAACGGATTGAAAAAATGGGCTGTAACTTATTGGGACGGGAATGAATGGAAAAGTCGTGATATCACGACTTCCGACCATAATTACGACACAGGAAGTATTTGGGTGACTGAAGAGAAATGGACAGTAATCGGTCCGACTGAAAATAGCCCCCAACCTTGGGGAGGTGGTGGTGAAATTGTTATCTGGGAGAGTATGGACAAAGGAGATACATGGAAACGGGTGAAGCAGATTACAAATAACAGTCCCCGTAACCATAATTACGTTCGGAAGGTAGTTAATGGAGTAGACCCATTTATGTATTTCTGGGCGGATGGCAATCCGGACGAGCCCAGTAAATCTCAAATGTTCTTTGGGGATAGCAAGGGAAATGTTTATTCTTTACCTTATACAATGACCGGAGAAGGATGGAAGATTAAGAAGAAATAATTATGGTTGAAGTCACTAGTGATATTTTATCACAAAAAAATGTAAAAGAGTATTATTAAACTATTAAATATAAACTCTATTTATTTGATAAATAGCGAAAGGCCAAATGCGATTAAGTCAGTTACCTCAAATGGTATTTCAGTCTTGTGGATAGATGATGATATGACTCCATATGACCTGAAAGGCGATACAGATAATGATTGTTTATTGATAGACCGTAACAAAAGATATAAAAAGATTCAAGAGTTGAAAGCGGACTTTACCTGGTACAGGCTATGCGGAGTGTGAAAGGCCAGTCAAGCAACTTCGACACACAGGTGATGGAAACAACCGTAAGCATGATAATCGACCAGTTGCTGACACTGCGTTTCCGTTACGACAACTATGAATCGAAGGAAGTCCTGTACCGGGCCATGAACGGCAAGGTTCTCCGTGAAACCCTCGACAGGCGCTTGTGGGGGCTGTTTCTGGAAATGGTTTGAACGGTAGCCGAAATTCTCCGGATAGACGCCCTGACCCTTCTCGAGAGGATGCTCTACAGCCCGCAAGGCGAATCCATGGTTGCCGCACTGTGGGCCACCGTAGGGAAAAATGAAAATAGTGAAACTGGATAATATATAATGCTAATAATCAGGAGTATAGGAGATAGCGCACTTCCCTTCTATCTCTCTGTCATACATTTAGGGGAAGTGCGAAACATGAGTAAATAAAAATGAACATATATTATGACAACACGTAGAGATTTTATAAAAATGGCCTCGTCAGCTGGATTAGTAGTGAGTATGCCCTCGTTTACTTTTTCACAATTGAAGCATAGTACGTCCAACGATCCGAAGGGATCATCCATGATTTGGGCAAATCTTTTGCATTTGGGTACAAATATGTGGGAAGACCATCCCTATGTAAAATGGGCAGGAGTTCCTGAAACCGTCTACAAAGACGACTTTGAATGTAAAACTTGTCAAGAGGCCATAGTATGGGCTCTGCGGTGTTATAGGCCATTTCTGGTATTTGATCAATTTGTATGGGATAGTGTCTTACAGAATATGGCAAATGCGGGCATGAATATGGTTGTTATTGATCTGGGGGATGCGGTAAAATATGAAAGTCATCCTGAAATTGCCGTAAAAAATGCGTGGAGCAGAGAAAAACTAAGGATGAAACTGGATAAGATCCGTAAATTGGGATTAGAACCCATTCCGAAATTAAACTTTGCTACTTCTCATGATGCGTGGTTGGGAGAATATGCAAGGATGGTTTCCACTAAAAAATATTATGAAGTTTGTCAAGATCTAATCAGTGAGGTGATTGATATTTTTGATACTCCCCGTTTTTTTCATCTGGGTATGGATGAAGAAACTCCACAACATCAAATATCTTACAATTATGCGGTGATACGCCAGCAAGATTTGTGGTGGGATGATCTATATTTCTATATCGATGAAGTAGAAAAGAGAGGAGTTCGTGCGTGGATATGGTCTGATTATGGATGGCATCATCCTGAATTGTTTTTCAAGAAAATGCCTAAATCGGTATTACAGAGTAATTGGTATTATGGTGCCGGTTTTGATGTGAACAAACTCAATGAAACAGTTAAAACCTATGTGAAGTTTTACGATGATCTGGAAATGCATGGTTATGATCAGGTGCCCACTGGAAGTAACTGGAGCGTGGATACTAATATGGAAGATACGGTTGAGTATTGTAAAATGAATATCGATCCATCAAGATTACAAGGATTTATGACGGCACCATGGTTACCTACACTTTCTACCTGTATGGAAAAGCACTTGGAAGCCATTGCTCAAATAGGACATGCCAAGAAAAGATTTTACAGATAATGCTATAAAGAACTGAATTCCACGAGGAGATCGAACTTGCTTCAGTGTGGAACTTGGATGAGCTATTAAACAAATAGGTTTCCTTATAGCATGTCAGCCCAGCTAATCTGGGCTTGAAAGAATTTGTTGGCAAGATGTCCCATGAAATATGAAATAAATCGAAGCGCGAAAATTTATAAAGAAGTAATTTTGTCGACTGGAGCCGGATTCATAAAAAAAGAGAGAGTGGTTCCTTGATTTTTATTTACTCGTGTATAAAATCTCGACTTTTTTATCTAAGTTTGCATAAAACAATAAAGGAAGGTATTATGAATTTAGAAGCTCGTAAAATAATCATGACTCAGGAGTTTTTACGACTTGATGATGAAAATATGATTCGTGATATAGAAGATTTCTTACGTCAAAAAAAGTCCGATTTATATGAGAAAAATCTTACCCCTATGTCGTTGGAGCAATTGAATGATGAAATTGAGCAATCATTAGCCAATGAACGGGAGGGTAGATGGATCTATGCCGAAGATTTAGGACGAAAAATTGATAAATGAGGTTAGTCATAATTTGGTCGTAGTTTGCTGAAAATAAATTGGAAGATATTTTCAATTATTACAAATTGAAAAGCAAACAGAAGAACTGCTCGAAATATTGTACGTTCAATTGTTGATGCGACGATCAACTTAGCGGAACGCCCTAGGTTAGGACAAGTTAGGGAATCCTTAAAAAACAGGTCGGAAGAATTCAGATATCTGATATGTTCGAATTACAAAATTATTTATCGAATTGATTCTGAAAAACAGAGGATCGTTATTTCAAATGTATTTGATAGAAGATAAAATCCTGAAAATTAAAAGATACTAAATAACGGAAGACGGCAATTTGTACTTATTTTTGTGGTTTTTTCTGAATTTTAAGACAAAAAAACAGACCTTTTTCCTAACTAAAAGGAAACAGATTGTATATCTCTTACAGAATCCGGTATGATTAAAATATTAGTGCTTATAGATTATGCTACGGAATTCAGCCGTCGCTTTTTAACCGGCTTGATTCGCTATTCCAATGAAAAAGGGCCATGGACTTTTTATCGTTTGCCGACTTATTATAAAACACTGTTTGGAGAGGTCGGTATTCTCGAACGTATCAAAGAATGGGAGATAGATGCTGTATTGACGCAATGGGAATATGAAGAAGTCGGCTTCCTGGAAAAACTTGATATTCCGGTATTTCTTCAGAGCTATAAAAAGGAGGGCGGAAGCTTTTCCAAGATTTCAGGTGGTTTTAGGGAGACTGGAATTATGGCAGCTCAATTCTTTGCCAAAAGGAGATTTGAAAATTTTGCTTTTTATGGGAATAAAGACTTCTTCTGGTCTAAAGAGAGAGCTGAAGGCTATCGTCTGGAGGTAGAAAAGCTTGGCGGAAATTATTATTATTTTGAATCAGAGGTGCTGCACGGAGTACAATGGAGCAGAATTCACGTAGATCTGGATAATTGGTTGCTGTCTCTCCCTAAGCCTGTAGGATTGCTTGCATGTGATGATAATTTTGCCTTGCAGGTATCGGAAATGTGTAAAATAAACAATATTGATATTCCGAATGAATTGTCTTTAATAGGAGTTGACAATGACGAACTGATCTGTAGCTTATCTCATCCTTCTATTTCTTCTATTATTACCAACGATGAGCAAGGAGGTTATGATACTGCAAGGATGCTTCATTACCAGATAATGAACAAAAAGAATATTCCTTTTTCCATTAATATAGAATCGATTCGGATAGAACATCGAAAATCTACCGAAAAATATAATATTTCAGATGAATACATATTGAAAACCGTAAACTATATCGAACAGAATGTTACTACCATCTTAACCGTTGAGAAGTTGATGGAAATCGTGCCACTTTCACGCAGAAGCCTTGAAATAAAATTTAGGGATGCAATGGAGGTATCTCTTTATCAATTTATATTAGATAGAAAAATGGATTGTATTTGCGATTTACTGTTGAAAACAGATAAAGATCTGCTTGATATTGCTATTGAGAGCGGATTTAGTGATGTAAGAAATGTATATCGACTTTTTAAAAAAAACAAAGGTTATACCCCGATAGAGTTTCGTAAAAAATTTTCGAAACAAATAGTTGACTCTCCTGAAAGTTAACTTTATATTCTAATATCCGTTACAAATAAGAAAATTATTTTAACCTGAATTATTCATACTCGATTCTTTTTAGTCTCAGGATAATTTTTTATCCGGGAGATTCGTGATTTCGATTTGTTCCAGGAGATTTAGCAGAATCCCAAGTGCTCTTATTTTCTACTTTTTCCTGACCCCGAGTGATTTTCAGGGGTATAGAAAGACTGACAGAGCTATTTTGACACTTTCCGGGCATGGTATTCCCGGTCGATTTTTTAGTAAAAAAATAAAAAGGGAATTACTTGTTATATTTGGGATATCATGAATAATTAGGCTACGCTATTCCAAAGGAGAATCTCTGGAATGTAAGGGACAATTCATTCCGGTATAGATGCCTGTCGGTAGATAGGTAAATCTTCATTTTTTTTAAACTCCATGATCTCCCTCCCGAAGTAAAACGACTCGTCTATGAAGCGAGAATTCGGATATTCTAGCCCTGTCACGATGAAAGGTATGTTGGGGTCGTGGTGGTTCATCCCTATCTTCACGATCACCCGTAAGGGGTGTTTCTAGGTGCTGGTCTTGTAGGTGAACTGGCGGAACAGGCGTACCTCCCTCCCCCCCCCCTTTTTTTTGATACGCCTTCTCCTCCCACGGCTTTACTCGGGTATTCAGAGTCTGACTGCCCGTAAGACCAAATGCGAACTCTACGTAGTCCTTCCCGATAGTCCAGTCCATGATGGATATCACCGGAATATCCACATGAACTCCTTCGGACTGAAATGGAGTCGCCGCACACGATGAAACGGCTCTTCTTCCAGTGGCGCCACATTATCGTTATCAGGCACCGAAGGATACCGTGGATGTTGGTCGATTTACTACGGCGACGGCTATGCAACAGTGGAGGGAATATCTTATATATTTCCTATTTTTTATTCAGGCTTACAAATATTTATTCATAGTCCATAAGAATACAGGTTAATCCTTTTTCTTTTTAGTATGAATAATTCATGTTAAGATGAAAAACGAAATAGGTGAAATTTTATTCATATTTTGCTGGAAATTATTCTTTATTATTCATTTTTTCATTGAATATATGCGCAAAATGCCATGCATATTGCGTTAATTGTCTAAATGTTCCTTTCGAAACACTTTATCTTTGTGTAAAATTAATAAGTTTGTTAATAATTGTGGTAAAATAATTTTAAGAAAGGAGGTAGAAACACATATATATCTGATATGAAATATTTGTAAATTCAGATAGCATTTTTTAGTTGTTAATCGAATGGTAAAGAGGTGTTCATAGAAATTGAAGTTGTTTTAGTCTATTGGTACCAAAAGCAATTAATTCTTCCTTCAGTGTGGAACATGCAAAATGTGAAAAATGAATTATTAATAATTAAAGCCCACTTGAATAAGTTTTATTTATCGAAAATGATCAAAGATTCAATCTAAAAGTCAGATATTTACGAAATAACTTTTTAGTATTTTGAATTCTTTAAACAAGATTTTATTTTAAATAAATTTGAATAAAATATATCACTAAAACATGAAAAAGAAAAAAATGATGTTATTCAGAAGGAAAACTTTACCGATTGTATCGATTTTCTTCTTAATGTTTTTGTTCAACAGTATCGCTTTACTAGCACTAGACGAGTTTGACTGCATGAACATTGAAAAGCAAAATGGTTTACAGCAGAACCGTACCTTAAGAGGGAAAGTTTTAGATGAGAATGGAAATCCTTTGCCAGGAGTTACAATAACTGTAGTAGGTTCTACTAGAGGAGTAATAACAGATACTAATGGAAACTATTCTATTGATATCAATTCTGAGGATGAATTGGAGTTTTCATTTATCGGATTGGAAACACAAAGGATAAAAGTGGAAAATAGGACCGTACTGTATGTGAATTTAAAAGAGAAGATAGATGAATTAGAAGAGGTGACTATAGTTGCTTTTGGTAAACAAAAGAAAGAGAGTGTTATTTCATCTATTCAGGCAATCAGACCTCAAGAATTGAGGATGCCAAGCAGTAACTTAACAACAGCGTTTGCTGGCAGGATGGCTGGTATGATATCATACCAAACTAGTGGGGAGCCTGGACAGGACGATGCTAGTTTTTTTATTCGAGGTATAACAAGTTTTGGAACAGGAAAAATTAATCCTCTTATACTAATTGATAATGTGGAAGTAACATCAAATGATTTATCACGTTTGCATCCAGATGATATTGAAAGTTTTTCAATTTTAAAGGATGCAACAGCTACTACTTTATATGGAGCTCGTGGTGCAAACGGTGTTATTTTGGTAACTACTAAAGAGGGAAAAGAAGGATCGATAAAAGTTTCAGTTCGTGTGGAAAATTCTATTTCATCACCGACAAAGCAAATAGAAATGGCAGATCCCATAACTTATATGAATATGGCTAATGAAGCAGCAAGAACACGCAATGCATTAGGTGTGGATCCATATACACAATATAAAATTGATAACACTAAAAATGGGACTGACCCTTATGCCTTTCCAACAGTCGATTGGATGGATATAATGTTTAAAGATGTAACAATGAATCAAAGAGCCAATATTAATATTTCGGGTGGAGGGAAAATTGCACGATATTATATTGCCGGATCAGTTTCACAAGACAATGGAATATTAAATAGAGATGTAACCAATTTATTCAATAATAATATTGATTTAAAAAAATATTTGGTTAGATCTAATATTAATCTAAGCCTTACAAAAACAACGGAAGGAATTATAAGAGTACATGGGACATTTGAAGATTATTCCGGTCCTCTAAAAAGTGGCACAGAACTGTACAATCTGGCATTAAATGTTAGCCCAGTAAGGTTTCCGGCATATTATGAACCAGATAAAAAAAATGCTCATGCGAAGCATACTCTTTTTGGTGGATATGACCAGGGTCAGTATTTGAATCCCTATGCTGAAATGGTGAGAGGCTTTAGAGAGTCAAATAGTTCTACTATGATGGCTCAAATTGAATTAAAGCAAGATTTTAGTAAATGGATTGAAGGTTTATCCGGGAGGGTAATGGGTAATACACAAAGATATTCCAAATTTGACCTTACTCGTTCTTTTAATCCATTTTATTATACTACTATATCTTATGATAGAAGAACGGGTGATTACGAACTATCTCAGTTAAATCCCCAGGGAGGTACTGAGTATCTTAGTTATAATGAAGGTGGAAAAACAGTAAGTAGTAGTATTTATGGTGAAGCATCAATTTTGTATAATAATATTTTTTCAGAATTACATGATGTAAGTGGCATGTTGATTTTTACTGGTCGACAATCATTGAATGGGAATGCAGGTTCATTAGTAGAGTCACTTCCTTCAAGAAATATAGGATCAGCTGGACGTTTCACTTATGGCTATGACTCCAAATACCTTGCCGAATTCAATTTTGGTTACAATGGTTCAGAGAAATTCGACAAAGGACATCGTTGGGGTTTTTTCCCTTCTTTTGGATTAGGTTGGATTGTGTCAAACGAATCCTTTTGGGCAAGAGGAATATCTGATATTATATCCAAACTCAAAATTCGTGGAACTTATGGTTTAGTAGGAAATGATGCAATTAGCGATCAAAGGTTTTTTTATTTATCACAGGTTAATATTAATCAAGGTGGTAATTTTAAGCTAGGTTACAATTTTAGTGGTATCAACAGAAATGGTACTACAATTAGCCAATATGAAAATCCGCTAATAACTTGGGAGATTGCCTATAAACAGAATTTAGGACTTGAAGTTGGTCTTCTTGAAGGTAAGATTGATATCCTTGCAGATTTATATAAAGAGCATAGAATTAATATTCTTCAAACACGGGCAGATATTCCCAGTACCATGGGTTTATGGTCAACTCCACAGGCAAATGTTGGAGAAGCAACAGGATTAGGAATAGATATATCTTTGGATTATAATCATATTTTTTCTAATGGACTTTGGATAATAGCCAGAGGAAATTATACATATGCTAGATCTACTTATGAATTTTATGAAGAATCTGACTATGCTAGAGCAGGTGTTCCTTGGAGATCGAAGATCGGATATCCTATCGCTCAACAATGGGGATATATTGTCGAAGGTCTTTTCATTGATGACGCTGAAGTTGAAAATTCTCCACGTCAGGAGTTTGGAGAATTTGCTGCAGGAGATATTAAATACAAAGACTTGAATGCAGATGGAGTAATTAATGAATTAGATTTATCTCCAATTGGTTATCCTACTTTCCCTGAAATTAATTATGGATTTGGAGTTTCTACAGGATATAAAAATGTTGATTTTTCATTCTTTTTTCAAGGATCGGCTAGATCAAGCTTTTGGATAAATGCGCATAGCTTGACTCCATTTATTAGATATACATCAGGTGGTCAAATTCTGGAAACAGGATTGGCAAAATTTATTGCCGATGATTATTGGTCTGAATTATCACCAAATCCGCAGGCGAAGTGGCCAAGATTGGCAAATTATAGAATACCTAACAATACTCAAAGAAGTACAAAGTTTATGAGAGATGGTTCTTTTTTACGTTTAAAAAGTGCAGAAATTGGGTATTCATTACCTCAAAAGATTACCAATAATTTAAAATTAGGCCAAGTTCGGTTCTATGTGAGTGGAACAAATTTACTGCTCTTTTCTAAATTTGACTTATGGGATATTGAAATGGGAGGTAACGGGCTTGGTTATCCGTTACAGAAAGTTGTCAATTTAGGTGTTAATGTTTCTTTTTGATAAAAAGTAAAGTTATGAAAAAATATTTTTTTGTTTTTGTCTTAATAGTTATATATTATTGTACATTTTTTGTTTCGTGTTCAGATTATTTAGATGTTGTCCCCGATAATATTCCAACAATTGATCATGCTTTTCAAAATAGGCATGAAGCAGAAGGTTTTTTATTTGGTATATTTTCAAATCTTCCAAATTCATCTCATTTAAATGAAAATCCTGGATTAACATCTGGAGATGAGGGGTGGTTAATTGAAAATGCATTTGCTTTTCCAAATCCAATGGCTTGGAGGATAGCAAAAGGAGAACAGAACACACAATCACCAATTGCAAATTACTGGTCAAGTAGACAAAGTGGCGGTGATTCTCAAGGTGCCCATAGATTATGGACCCCTATAAGAGATGCAAATGTTTTTTTAGATAATATTTTTAAACCATTTGACTTGGAAGAACATGAAAGAGTTCAATGGATTGCAGAAGTAAAATTTATTAAAGCCTATTATTATTTTTGGCTTTTTAGAATGTATGGACCACTCCCAATTTTTAAAGAAAACATACCTATAAGTGCTTCACCAGAAGAAGTGCAGGTTTTCAGAGAATCTGTTGAAGAAGTTGTAGAATATATTGTAAGCTTGTTAGATGAAAGTATCCCAGATCTTCCTTTACAAATAATGGATTTGTTTAGTGATTTAGGCAGGCCAACAAAGCCAATGGCGCTTGCACTCAAAGCCCAGGTATTAACATATGCTGCCAGCCCAATGTATAATGGAAATACCGACTATGCGAATTTTATTGATAGTCGTGGTATCATACTATTTCCACAGGAGTATAAACCGGATAAATGGCAAAGAGCTGCGGATGCTCTTAAAGAGGCCATTGACATAGCTCATGAGGCCGGACATGAATTATTTGATTTTGGCACTACATCCTATTCAAAAAACCTCAGTGAGTCAACAATTTTAGCTATGAATGTAAGAGGAGCAGTAGTTGAGCGTTGGAATCCAGAAGTGATTTGGGGTGATTCACGCGGTGGTACGATTGTTTATCAGCGGGAGGCCTTTTTTGGAATCTATCGTAAACATGGTACCGGAATGACTTATGGCCCTCCATTAACAATTGTTGAGCAATTTTATTCCAAAAATGGCGTTCCTATTGATGAAGATGTTGATTGGCAGGGAGTTGACTGGTATGGGCTAAAAATTGGAGATAACGCCCATAATCGTTTTATAAGAGAGGGGTTCACCACCATTAATCTTCATTTTAATAGAGAATATCGTTTTTATGGCTCAGTAACTTTTGACGGAGGGTTGTATTATGGTGCAGGAAAAATAACCGATGATAAAGATTTACATGTAACGCCGTTCAGAGCTAATCTTCAACCTGGTGGATTTTATACTGCATATCATTCACCTACAGGATATAATCCAAAAAAAGTTGTACATTACCTAACAACCCAATCAACAGTCGCAAATTCAGATGCTACTTATTATGACTATCAATGGCCAATAATTAGGTTAGCTGATTTATACCTTATGTATGCTGAGGCTCTTAATGAAACAAAAGGAATCCCAGATGCTGATGTGTATGAATATATTGACAAGGTAAGAAAACGAAGCGGGCTTGATGGTGTTGCTGAAAGCTGGCAAAATCATTCAATTAAGCCTGATAAACCATTGACTAAGGATGGAATGAGAAAAATCATTCAAAGGGAAAGAATGATTGAATTAGCATTTGAGGGAATTCGTTTTTGGGATTTAAGGCGATGGAAATTATCAGAAGAGTATATGAATAAACCCATACGGGGTTGGAATGTTTACGAAACAGACCCTAATGAGTTTTATAAAGTGCAAAATATATTTGACTTGAAATTTGAAAAGAAGGATTATCTGTGGCCAATCCAGACCTCAGAACTTTTAAAAAATAAGAATTTGATACAAAACCCTGGATGGTAGTACTATGGCAAATGTTTTATAAGACGATGGAGAAATTTATTTATAAAAAGTTGAAACAAATGAAAAAAACAGTATTGTTGACAGTTTTATCGTTGGTTTTTTTGTGGAACTGTGCAGAAATGCCCGATATGAGCTCTCCTAAAGACTCCATAGCACCGGGACAAATAACCAATACAAATGTTTTGAATATTAATGGTGGGGTAATTATAACTTATTCTTTACCAGAAGATGATGATTTGCTCGGGGTAAAAGCTATATATCAATTAAAAGAAGATGGAGAAGAACTGCAAATGTTCTCATCGGCATATCGTGATACGATTGAAATTAACGGTTTTCCAGATACGAAAGAAAGGAGTGTTTCATTATTTTGTATCGATAAAAGTTATAATGAATCTAATTCCGTGGAGGTTAAGATTAAACCCCTTACACCTCCTATAGAGTTAATTAGAGAGTCATTACAGGTAAATCCTTCATTCGGTGGTATTTTCTCAAGCTGGAAAAATGAATATAAAGAGAATATCGCTGTTACTCTTTTAGTTGAAGATTCATTAGGATTTATGATTCCAGATGATACTCATTATAGCGCGACAGAAAAAGGGGAATTTTCATTCAGGGGTTTTGAACCTATTGAAACGCATTTCCGAATTGAAATGCGTGACAGATGGGGTAATTTCTCAGAACCTTTGGATTTTACTATTACACCATTTTATGAAGAGGAGATATTGCCTTTTGATCCTGCTCATCCTCTCACACCGCTTTGGGATATTGCATATGGTGCTTTTGATGGGACTCGTGCATGGAGAGGTGATTTTTTAAGTCTTTACGTTCCCGGATGGAATAATATTTGGAGTGGTGCCAGACACACTTGGGGAATTATAGTTGATGGGAAAGCAGTTGTAACTAGCAACATGTGGGGTACTTTTTACAAGCCGCGTCTTTCACATTATTTTCCTGATGCTAACGAAGATCTTACATATTTTCACCCGACCTATTTTATATTTGATTTAAAGAATAAAATTATACCGAGTAGATTTAAATTTTGGCCATATACGATGGGGGAAACCTTTCCCAACAAAATAGAGGTTTGGGGTACAAATGATACTCCCAAGGGTGGTCCAGGAGATTTTGAAACAATGACAGAAAGCCTGAATTACTGGACTGAATGGAATGCTCCTCCTTATGTAGAGGGAACTGATGCATGGAAAGATGACTGGATTAAATTAGGAGATATACAAGTTCGTCCAACGCCATCGGGTGCATATCATGATAGTGATCTGACGCCGGAAGATATAGAGCGTCGTAATCGTGGTTATGAAATTGAGGTTTATCCAGATGTTATTGGTACAGTAGTTAGATATTTAAGGTTTATATATATTGATGTTTCGCATGAACAGTGTTATACTGCTGAAATTAAAATTTGGGGGCAATATACTGATGACAAATAGGAGGGGATACTGATGAATAAAAGAGAGATTATTACTAAAGGTTAAACAAAATTCAGGATTGTTGATCGTCCGCTCTTGTATATGACAGAGTTAGTAGCTATTTTTGGAATCTCAATTAATTTGTATAACAAGATCCTATTTGATTAAATTCACTGATTTGAGAGAGCATGATTATTGTGCTTTCTCAAATTTTATATATAAACAGTTGTGTTTAAAATAATGAATGTATGAAAGTACTAATAGGAATATATGGACAGATCAATTTTTTCTTTTAGTAATAAAAATATTTGGATTTTCGGTGATACGGTTATTTAAGCCAATCTACTGTTTTGTTACTTGTAGAGCAAGAAGCAAGGATTCTTTGGTATCAAAAGATCTTTTAATATATTTTGAATTATTAGATGTATCAAATATAGATAGACTTAGATGTTTTGTTGTTGAATAAATTGATAAAAATAGAGTGCCGGGTGGTTTGGTAAATCTGATATTTGGCTCGACTGCAAAAAAGATGAAAGATTTTAATGCAAACTAATTTTCAACTTGCGACTACTCAACAAAGGAACAGTATTATACATATGAGGGGGAAATTGACAGCACATTCATTTATCTAATTTTTTAAATACATGTTTGCATGAAAAATAAATTAAAGAAACCCGACAGAAGAAATTTTTTTAAAGACGCTGCTGCTTTAGGAGTAATGGGAGCAATTGGAGGAGGGTATCTATTCTCATCCTGTAACAAACCAGAAAAAACAGCAATTACAGGTTCATCTTATGAAGCATCGGTTTTTCCCGAAAAAGCTCCCGACGGTAAATTGTTAAAAGCTGGACTGATTGGCTGTGGTGGAAGAGGAACAGGTGCGGTAGTGAATTTCATTAATGCCGGTTCCAATCTACAACTTACTGCTCTGGCAGATCTGTTTCAGGACCAGATTGATAAATGCAGGACAACATTGAAGAAAAACAATAATATTGAGATTCCCGATGAAAACTGTTTTGTCGGATTCGATGCCTATCAACGGCTGATAGATTCCGATGTAGATATAATCATACAGACTACGGCAACGCATTTTAGACCTATACATCTGAAAGCGGCGGTGGAAGCCCGGAAACATTGTTTTATTGAAAAGCCTGCTGCAGTCGATCCGGTAGGTATCCGGTCGGTTATTACTTCGGGGAAAATGGCAGAGTCACTTGGTGTGACAATTGTTGCCGGTACACAAAGAAGATATCAGGACGATTATAACAAAACTTTCGCCATGATCAAGAACGGTGCCATTGGAGAACTTATATCTGCCAACTGCTATTATAACCGGGGAGGAGCCGGAAATTTCATCCGAAGGTCCGAATGGAGTGATATGGAAGCAATGATTAGAAACCGTGCAAACTGGAGATGGCTGACGGGTGATTCTATTGTAAATTTAATGATTCATAATATTGACGGGATAAACTGGTTTTTTGAAAAGAATCCGTTAAAAGCATCGGGAGTGGGTGGACGTTATCACAGACTCACGGGGGACATGTATGATTTTTTCAGTGTAGATTTTGTCTTCGATGATAATAAACACTATCAGGGGATGTGTCGTGAGATAGACGGATGCACTAATAATATAGGAGATATAATTTTAGGGACAAAAGGGTATACAAATTGCCAGAACAAGATATTTGATTATAGCGGCAATGTAATCTGGGAATATGAATATCCACTGGGTAAGGATGGAAAACCAACTAACAGGACAATTATCTCACCTTACGATCAGGAGATGATAAGTTTTGTGACAGCTATTCGTACGAATAAGCCTATCAATGACGCAGAGCAGCTTGCTTATTCAACTCTCACTGGTATAATGGGAAGAGAGTCGGCTTACACTGGCAAAGATGTTACTTGGGATGATATTATGTATTCGGATTTAAAGCTTGGCCCGGATGAATACAAATGGGGTCCTGTTGATATTCAACCTGTATCACCTATTCCGGGTATAGAGATAACACGCTAGTGACTAATCATAATGTGTGCGAACGAGTAGATCAATCTTGTTTTCTCTTCTCTTGGCAACAGAAACTTTAACGTTTAGTAGTTTAGCTCAGCAGAGAAAGATTGAGAGGAAAGTCAAAAGAGATGATTGACTAAGGTATTGGTGTAATTGGTCTGACAATGATGGGATTCGTACGTAGTCTTTCTCTGCCAATCGGAGAGGCCTATCCAAAATAAAGTTTGATTTATCATTAGTACATATATGCAATTTTGATGGGATGAAATTTTTAAAGGATATAGATGGATTGTCAAGTTATGCATACGCCGTCCTGAAAAATGACAGAGATAAATAATGAACTTATATATTTAAATTAATTTGGAATATGAAAACTGAAATTTTACACATAATGATAATATTTAGCTTTTTATTTGTGTTTAGCTTTTGTAATGCATTCAATAGAGAGGGTTCAATTGAACAACAGAATATTCGAAAAATAAAAGATATAATCATCTATGAAGATGTCCAATATTATTCATCGTTTCCTTCTGCTATAAAGACGGATGAAAAAGATTTTATTGTAGCTTTTCGTCGTGCTCCGGACAGAAAAATATTCGGAGAAAAAGGGAGTAATCATGTGGATCCTAATAGTTATCTGGTATTAGTACGTTCTAAAGACGGTGAAATATGGACTAAAGAACCGGAACTTATTTATGCTCATCCGTTTGGTGGTTCCCAAGATCCATGTTTGTTAAAACTGCAAGATGGGACATTGCTTTGTACCAGTTATGGATGGGCTTTTATCAGACCTGAAGGAATTCCAAATCTTAAGAAACCCTATTTTGATGCAGGGGGAGTTGTTTTTCTCGGGGGATATCTT
>JBAYRG010000003.1:0-39833 GCA_041676805.1 Proteiniphilum sp. | reverse complement strand
GATTGGAAATATTGATAAAGGTCAATTTTACCCGAGACACCCAGTTTTTTTCTTAACCTGCTTTTACCGGTCTGTACCGAACGGTGTGTGATAAACATATATTCTGCTATCTCCTTCGATGTAAAATGTAGGAATATCATGGCACTCAATTGTAATTCGTTGTTGGTCAGGTCGGGATGTCTTTTGAGAAGATTGTTGGCATACTTTGGATAGACCTCCTTAAAACGTGGCAGGAAGGAGGATTCGTTTGTCTTCGCCAACTCAATCACCTCATCAAAAGCATCATTTAGTTTCAGTTTCAGTTCCGACACCTCCGATTCTTTTTTTCTTCTTTTTATTATCGACTGGCCGATAATGACGGTCGATGCCGCTATGGCGATGCCGGAAAATATTATTGCCAGCAAGATTATCCCCCGTATCCGTTTATTAGAGATTCTTTTCTCCTCCTTGAGGAGCATCGTGAAAGCTTCTTCCGCGCCTACGAGTCTTGCATCTCCCAGTTCGGCGGATAATTGCAGGTATTTCTCCCGGTATATTCGTGCCGAGTCTTCATTCCCCAGGTTGGAATGGATATCCGCCACTCTCTCGTAGAGGCCCGGTAATTCATTTTTAAGTTTTGTCGTCATTAGATTATTCAACCCCTTCTGATAGAAGATCATTGCCGAGTCATTATTGCCTTTCTGTGCATGTAAATCGCCCCATCGCTGGTAAAGCCACGAAGAGTAGGGATAATTATACTTCCTGATCAGCACTTCCGCCTTCTCAAAGTAAGATGTAGCCGTGTCATACTGCTGCTGTCTCGTGTAGTGTTCTCCATAGTGGGAATAAAGATTGACCCTGTTTCTGAAAGTAACACTCTCATCCGTCGTCAATAATAACTCTTCATTCCTGTTTAACCAGTATAGACTCGAGTCGGGCATCTCTTTTATCAGGTGGTAGGCTATGCTTAAATTTTCGTAAGCCAGACTGGTATAACGGTCTCTGTCGGCTTTATCCTTTATCTGTGAGGTTAAAGTATGGGCTTTCTGGAACTCACGGAATGCTGACTTCTCCATTTTGAGCTGATAATAGACCTGTCCCTTTATCCTGCTTATTTCCGATTGCATGATGGTATTATTCTTGCTATACCGTTCCTGTTCAGAGAGTGACAGGTATTCCAAGGACTTTTGGAAATCTCCCAAATAACTTATGATCTGTCCAATATAGAAACAGGAGATCGCTTTCCCTTTCGAGTAACCGATATCGCTGCTCAGCGATAGTGCTTCGGTTGCCAGTTGGAGCGCCTTAGCCGGATTTACAGCCGATATCTCCCGGGAAACAACGGATAGTAAGCTGTCTGCTTTTTCACTGCCACCCTGTAAGATGGGGTGTGCTTTTAACTCGGCAGTAATAAATAGTAAAGAACAACAGAACATAAAATTGACCATTTTCATAGAATAGCTAGCATTTAATTGTGATAAGATGTCTGTTAATTCTAATTTTGTGAAAACAGGCGACATATAGTCCTGTTTCCACAAAATTAGTATTAATAGCCGTTATTCCAAAATTTATTTTTTAATTTTCCCTGTGCTGGGAGAGCTTTTAGGAGCATTAATTTTTTACACGATGTTGATAGATTGTGTTGATGAGTGATTGATTTTGTGTATGTATTGAAGAGAGGATGAAAATATAATTATTTGATATATACCAAAATAAAAGGACTATTTATCATTTAATGATAAAATGCTGTATCTATGTAGTACTATATTTAAGTCCTTTTATTGTAAAAAAAGTGAACTTTACAATCCATTTTAGGTTAATAATGCTTCGATAGCTAATTAGCTAATTTTAGGTAATGTTTTGAAGTCTGTCAATTTGCTACTATTTATATTGTGCAGTGTTCATTCATCGCCTAATTAATAAGTCGCTTTCAGAAAGCGTTGGAATATATGTGGAAAAAATCCACATCTATTATTCTTTGTCGGGTTTGATTAAAAGATAGGATCTATTTTTGCAAATGATTGAAATGGGTATGAGAGGCCATGATAAATTTGCTAAAAGCATTTCTCCGATATTTATTTCGTAATTTTAGGAAATCATAATTTTAATGGTTATATAGCGTAAAGATTGATTTTGGTAGTGGAGTAAAAAATGTCTTCTTTAGACAAGAAAACTGTCTTTTTTGATAAAAAATAATCGGATCAGCATAAGCATAAAGATATATAGTATAGAATAGACAAATAGCATATCAATTAATAATTATATTATGTATAAGATTAGTCACAAGTTTTTTCTGGTCATTTTAGCGCTGGCGGCATCATTGTCGGGTTCATACGCGCAAAAGGTGGCAATCAAAAACAATCTTCTTTACGATGCTACCGCCACGCCCAACCTGGCGTTGGAGATGGCATTAAACCGTAAGATAACGCTGGAACTGGGTATGGGATTTAATCCGTTCACCTTTTCCGACAACAAGAAATTTAAACACTGGCTGGCCCAGCCCGAGTTGCGCTGGTGGACATGCGATGTGTTCAACGGCCATTTCTTTGGCGTGCATGCCCACGGGGCACAGTTCAATGTGGGTGGATGGGATATCCCGGTGGGACGTCTCGACACCTTCAAGGAGAGCCGCTACCAGGGGTATCTCTATGGTGGCGGGATCAGTTATGGTTACCAATGGCTGCTCACTCCCCGCTGGAATTTGGAAGCCGGCATTGGTGCCGGTTATGCGCGCATCCATTACGACAAGTTCCCTTGTACCGAGTGTGGCACCAAGGTGGACGACGGCAAGTATAACTACTGGGGAGTGACTAAAGCGGCGGTATCATTAATTTACATCATTAAATAAGAAAGCAGAAATGAAGACAAAGAATATCATATACCTCATCATTGCATTCTTCATGACAATCCCGGGAGCGTGGGCTCAGGATACAAGCCTGTCGGGAATCGTGATAGAGAACCTGTCCACGGTAAAACAGCATGACCGCCTCTCCGTCTCGTTTGATATCTCACTCGATGCGCTACAGATAAAGAGCAATAACATGTTGGTGTTGACCCCCGTGTTGCGGTCTAACGACAACAACCTCGACAATGTGGCACTTGAACCTGTGGTGGTGGCCGGTAAAAAGCGTGACAAGATACTCACTCGCAAGAAGGTGTTGCGGGAGAAGTTACCCGTGGCCGGCGAACCGGTAGCGCTGGTAACGCGTGAGAACAACGCCGCCCAGTCGGTGCATTACACTATGGAAGTGCCTTTCCGTGCGTGGATGAATGACGCGTCGCTTTCATTAGTGCATGAGGTGTCGGGTTGTGCCGATTGCATGAGTCTCGAAGGTGAGCAGTTGCTCGTCGACAATATCCTTCCCGAGCCTTATCAGCCGGTGTACAAGCTGACTTATATCGTACCTGAAGCGGAGGCGGTAAAGACAAGGAGCGACCGTCATACCGCCACCTTTAATTTTGTGGTCAATCGTTGGGAACTTCGTCGTGATTATAAAGACAACGCCTCGAAGTTAAACGAAGTGGATCGTATCGTGGGTGATATCCGTAACAACCCTGATTTTGAAATCACCGAATTTACTATCGACGGCTATGCCTCTCCGGAAGGAGGTGCGGCACACAACCGGATGCTGGCGGAGAACCGTGCCAACGCGTTTGCCGACTACCTGGTATCTAAATTTAATGTAAGCCGCGGACGTTTTACGGTGACAGGCCATGGCGAAGACTGGGAGGGCTTGCGTAAAGCGGTGGCAGTGTCTTCAATAGCCGACCGGCAGGCGGTACTTGATATCATCGATAAGGTATCGAATCCCGACGGTCGTGATGCGGAACTAATGAAACTTTCTGGTGGAGAGACCTACCGCACGCTGCTCAACGACCTCTATCCACCGTTGCGCCGTACCGAATATGCGGTGGCATATACCGTACGCGGATTCGATGTGGAGGAAGCACGAGAGGTCATCAAGACCAATCCTCGACTCCTAAGCCTCAACGAGATGTATCTGGTGGCACAGAGTTACCCGGTGGAAAGCAACGAATTCAGTGGAGTGTTTGAAATTGCCGCGCGGCTCTATCCCGACAGCGACATCGCCATCCTTAATTCGGCCGCGGCCGATATCGAAGGAGACAATATGGAGGGCGCTATCGCGCGGATGAACAGGATTGCCGACAACCCCAAGGTGTGGAATAATCTCGGCGTGGCCTATGCCCGCAAAGGCGATTTCGATAAGGCGAGAGAATACTTTACCAAGGCGGTAGGCCAAGGCGACGATGATGCCCGCGCCAACCTCGATGAGCTACGAAAAGTGTTAGAGAACCAATAATATATAGAGAGATAGCAATAAAATTTTACAATCAATTATTATTCATTTTAATTTTCAGGACATGAAAAAATTAAGCAAATTATTATTAATGGGTGTCGTGGCCCTCGGTGTGGGTTTTACGGCATGTAACAACGACGACATCGGCGCGCCGCAGGATGGACAGGAGGGTAACACCCACGTGAGTGTTGCGCTTAATTTGTCTGGTTCGGGACTTCGTTCTTTGCCGGAAGACTATAACGACGTGGGTGAATGGGCAGGTAACGATACGATCAAGACGATTACCGTATATGTGTCCGATCTACAAGAGGTAGTGCGTTATGACTTTACGGTAGGTAGTGGCAGTACAGATGCCTACAAGCGTGAGGGAAGCATCTTGAGGCCTACTACGGCTGCTGCCATCCGGACAACTCCCGGAATAAAGAGAGTATTTGTACTGGTGAATGCAACCGCTCAGACATTCACTGAACTGGGTATAGCACAAAACGGAAAAGGTGCCGCTCTCGGTTTTGAAAACAAGTATACCGGTATCCTCGGGTTGACTAATTCAACCACTCCTTTCCAGCCTTCCGCTTCAAAAATAGCTGTTACGACTTCTGATTTCAAGGATGATATCATGATGACCACTATTGAACCACAAAGTATCAATGTGGCTCCCAACGTGACGCAGGAGGAAACCGTACCTACTACCGGTAATGCGTTAAACCGCGTGAGTATCAAGGTGGAAAGGGCAGTTGCCCGTGTTATGGTTACCAAGTCTGCGGATAGTTATGAGGTACCGTCAGCAGACGGAAGTACTCCAATTGGAAATCTCACCGATATCCGTTGGGTTGTGGCACAGGGTGAAAACTCATTGTATATACAACGCAAGAAAGACAATCCGGCACCATGGGCTACTCCCAACTACGGCTGGAAACCGACAAGCGACGCTGACTATTGGGGTAATGCAAATGATAAGTATGACTATTCAGGACTTCATGAAGAATATGTTGCTGCTCCCGGATTTGGAGGGACAACTGTGGCTTCGTTAAGCGCTTATGTGGCTTTGAATGCAGCGAAAGATAACAAGGCTGTAGTGTTAGCTTCTTTGAATCTATCTGCAAATGCCGTGAACGGTAAATTTGTACTTCCCACCACCCACGAGGTGAAGGCAGGAGCTGAATCAGGATTCAAGAAAGGAAATACCGCTTATGTGCTGGTAAGGGCACAATTTACTCCTTCTTCTTTTGCTGATGGAGCTTCATATACTCCCGGTGCTGATTTCTTTGTAGGTGCCAACGGTCTTTTCTACACTACTGCAGAGAATGCTGTAACTGAAAGCAGTAATGGTGTGCCGAATCAGACTGTAGCAAAATATGTAGGTGGAAAAGTTCTCTATTATGCATGGTTGAACCCTGATGAGATTCAGCAGTGGTACAACTCGCCGGTATTGAGGAACAATATCTACCATATCCATATTACAGGTTTCCGTACCTTGGGTGTGAACTGGAACCCCTTGTATCCCGAAGATCCTGATACTGAAAATCCTGAGAATCCAGATCCGAAACCTAAAGTTCCCGGTGTGGAGGAACCCGAAAACCCGATCGATCCGAAAGATCCATTGACAACTCCTGAAACATGGATGAGTGTGGATGTGACTGTAATGCCTTGGTTGATACATTCTTATCAGGTTAATTTGGGAATATGATAAACAGTAGATATGTATAACGTATAATCAACGTTAAAATTACTATATCAAGATGCCCGGGGGAGGAGACTCCTCCTCCTCCGGGTTCAATTTCATCAGACTATTTTCCGCTATGGCATAATTCAAAACAAGTTTGTCTTCTGCTCATTTAGCTGAATGAAATAGTTCTTTTAAACAACAAGCCAAATATTTTCTCCGGTAACTGCAAAAATTGTAGAGATGATCATTCCGGGAGAAAGACCAATAATTTATGCAAACAACTTTCAAAACGCAACGAATGATGAATTTACGAAACAAGATATTGATAACGCTGTTCGCGTTGGGAACAATTTTCTGGGGTTGCGACTCTCTGATCTATGATGATCTGGCCGATTGTCCCCAAGGTGTATATGTGAAATTCTACTCAATGACACCTTGTGAGTCAGATTCAACGTTCTTAGGGAGCGTTGCTTCGCTTACCCTGTTTGCGTTTGATGAAAACGACAAGTTAGTTACTACGGTAACACAAAATAATGTGACGCTGAGCCGCGACTACAGTGTGTTGATGCCTGTTTCCGACGGAAAGTTCTCCTTTGTGGCATGGGCCGGTGTAGATGATAAATTTAATTTAGGAACTTTCGCCAATGGCACCACTACCAAGAAAGATGTGATGCTCACGCTGAAGGCGACCTCCGGCGTTGCCGCTAATTTAAACGGCACACAGGTGTGGCAGGGGGAAAGCCCCTTGGTGTTCTTGCCCGACCCGGCAGTATATGCCAGTTTCTATGAATATACTGCTGTCAACCTGCGGGAGGTGACCAACCGTGTGGAGTTGATTGTCGAGTTCGACAAGGTCACCATGAAAGATTATGACTTGGAGGCGATTCATGCGGAAGTGTCATCGGCCAATGGTACAATGAGGATCGACGGCAGCATGCCGCTCAACCAGGGCGCACTGGTCTATCCTTCTTCCAATTCCACTTTCAACGATAACGTGGCTACTTGGAACTACAACCTGCTTGATCTGAAAACAGGTTATGACAATAAACTCCATATCTACTATACCGGCAATGATGAAGAGGGGGAGACTGTCTTCAATGGCGACCTGATCGCCATGATTTTGCTGGCAGCCCAGAACGGGCAGGCAAACCTCGACTGCGATAACGATTTTACTGTCAAGGTAGTCATTAAGGATTATTGCGTGGAGTGTTGGACACACTTTAGCTGTTCCATCTATGTGAACGACTGGCTGGTACACAGCTATAGTACCGATCTGGGACTCTAACGCCCTGACGTTTAAAATCACAGGAATGATTATGATGAAGTTACAAAGAACATATACAATGCTTGTCGGTTTGATCCTCGTCTTCGCGGGGTGCGACAAGTTTATCTACGACCAGGAAGAGGTCGGTGGCAGTAACAATGAACCGTTGGTCTATCTCTCGGTGAATGTGCGCGCGGCACAACCCAAGAGTGGTTTGAGGGCTGCCGGTGATCCTTCCATCAATACTGACGCCGTCCTTTACGAAGACAAGGTGTATGATCTGGCCATGCTGGTCTTCAACAGCGGTGAAAATGGCAGTTTGGTAGGTTCACTGCATCTGAATACCAGCTTGGGTAGTGGTATATCAACCCGCGCTTTCCAGGTGGAACTGATCGCCGGGAAAGAATATGATTTTTATTTTGTCGCCAATATGCCGGCGATGGGGACAGCTTTGGCCGCAATCACCACCAAAGCCGGGATAGAGGGTTATCTGAATGATGCCGCTCGTCAACTCAGCGAATCATTATACCAAGGCGCGTCAGTAACGGAGGGGTTCCCCATGGCGAGGGTATATAAAAACCAGTTGGTGGAAGCGGGAGGTACTGTCTATCAACCTAAGCCATTTTATCCTAAACAGTATGATAGTGAAGAGTATACGGTTGTGGCAAATGCTCTTGGCGAAGGCGCTGACATAAGGGAATATGTGGAGCTGATCCGGGTGGTGGCCAAATTTGAACTGGTGCTCGACGAGACTACTGAAACGATAGTGGACAAAGTTTCTTTCCGGAATGCCAACCGCAATTTCCGATTGGTAGAGTTCGAAACTCAACCCACTGCATATTTCAATGATGAAACAAAAACAGTCTTGGCAGGAAACCAGGATGCCGATACCGATAAATTCCACTATATATTTTATATGCCGGAAGCCATGATTGGCACCACTTCGTGGGATGCCGTCTCTTCTCCCGGTCATGCACCTATTAATTATTTCTCCATCGAGACTCTTGACGGCCGTGAGTATGATATACCTATTATCACCTATGACGGAACCATATCTAAAGAAGATTATTTGGATTTCGCCACCGGAGATGATGCCAAAGAGCTATATAGCATCTACCGTAATCGTCTTTACAGATATGAGGTGAATATAGAACAAAAGATAGAAATATTTTACGATGTCGACCCATGGAAAGTGGTGGAGAGATACACCTATCTCGGTTATGGTTACACGCTGGAGATGGATAGCGAAGGCAATATCACCATTACCAATACAATCGATGACTGTATACCGCACCATGTGCGCCTTGAGGCTGTAGTCGGGAGTGGTGCTTATTTTGAACCTGATCCATCAGTTACTGAAGTAAATTTCGGAATTGAAGAGGGTGAAACTGTGGCTGCAAATGATCCAAGACTGGAATCCGGCTATACACAAGGTTTTACAATCAACAAAGATGCCGTTGATGCAGGTGTTGAGTATCTGAATGTGTATTATAATGGTGAACTGGTAAAAACATTTACCAAATAAGTGACGATTGAATTATGAGAAAAATAGTATTATATACAATCCTTCTTTCAGCTGTGTTGTTTGCTTCTTGTGTGTCGGAGGAGATACTTGATGTTAAATCAGACAACGAAAATATAGAGATCCTCTTTTTGGTTTCCGATTTCAGGATTACTAATTTTCGTGCCGCTACCCGGGCAACAGATCCGCAAGGAACTCTGGAGGAACGTCAGGTAAACGACTTTTATCTTTATCTTTTTCCCGGAACGGGTAACTCCAAACCGCTCGAGAAATATTATATTGATGCGGGTGGAACCGTACACCAAATAAATCCTGGCGCCACCCCACATGACGGAAACTATATTGTTGCCGATAGAAAGGTAACACTCGATATGACAAGGGCAGAGGCCGGAAGCCGGGAAGTTTATATTGTTGCCAATAGCGCAGGCGATACAACATTGCAGACGGCGTTGAATAATGTAGAGACAATTGGCCAATTAGAAGCAGTTGTCAGAAGCAGTGAACAACCCTGGTCTCCCAATATATCCACCCCTCTGTTAATGTCGGGCAACGCATCTTACGATTTTATCACAGAAGGCAACCAACTGAACAGCGTGTCACTTACACGTGCCTTGGCCAAAGTGGAGCTGAATATCACGCTTAAGCCTGAACATCAGGGTGAGCCTGTCATCCAACAAGGTATTGCTCCCAATACAACGCAGCTACATCAGTATCACTATCGTTTTCTCAATTTCGATCAGGATAGCTATGTGCTGAAACCCGCAGATAAAGAGTCTGTAAATCTGGCAAGCTCACCAACATCTATCTCTAACCCTTCGGGTTGGGTGGTATGGGAAGAATCGGGCATAGTTACGGGTTATACATTAGATAGCAACGGCAAGGTAACCGAAATGACGTTGGTCACTTATCTCAACGAAAGAGACTTGGAAAATCCCGCCAAGCCGCGTGCTGCCATTGACATACAGGTGCCTTTCAACGACGGAGGAGCGTTGCCGCCCCCGGAGTTCGCATTTGAGACCTATACTGTATTGCTCGACACCGAGGTGAAGCGCAACCATTGGTATCTTTATGATGTCCAGATAGGGAAGCAACAATAGTTATTTCTTTATAAGTTATAGTAGAAGATTTCAAAATTAAAGATATAGATTCTCCGGTAAAGGGAGAAGACGATACAAAACAAGATAGATGCAATTGACTATGTTGAAAAATAAAAACCGATATTTTTGGCTACTCCTGGCACTACTCACTTTCGCACCGGTGGTAAGTATCTATGCCGAAGGTTCGAGAACTCTTTATCCTAATGGTGTCACCGGGCGCAGGGCCTATTTATCCACACGTTCGACGACTCTCGCAAGCTGGCCTTTCCCTAACAATGGAACTCATTATGTCTATGCCAAATCCGGGGAGAAAATCGCCATGGCATCGAGCGCGCAGGGTTTTGGCGCTAATAATAATGCCAAATGGGCCAATAGAGAGACGATTGAACTATATGGTCCCAATGGAAATAAAATAGCCATAACGGCCTATACAGGGACTAACGCAAATAATGCCACATATTATGGAAATATTCCCAGTAGGACTGCTGAAAAGGCAGGTCCCCGTTTTGTGTCGGGGGTTGAAAGTGGAGATAAATACGAGGCCATATATCACACCGTCACAGTAGAGGGTATTTACCGGGTCCAATTCTTTTCGGTCGGGGATGGAACCAGCGGAAATTCGGGATCAGCTAATGCTGATTGGACTCAACCCGGTACCAATTCCAGTTATATTGCTGCCTGGGATGTCTCGGTAATTAACTCCACCAATAACGGTTATTTGGATGGCCGTGTATATACCAATGTGTTGAATATGGCTGTCGAATCGTCTACTACTGATGGTTTTAGAGGTATTATATATGCGTTGACCAAGGATGGATATATCTACAAGGTAAATAACAATGGAAACAATGGTATATGGTTTACGTTCTTCGTGAATAACAACGGTTTTGTGGATCCTAGTTCCAGTGCCAATTTTAACGAACGAACGCCGCTTTATAAGAGTTTGAATAGTACAAGTAGTATCTCCACAAGTGTGCATAATCCGAATAACGCGGATGTTGGGTCACATATCACCCACAAGTTGTTTTATAATGATCCCCGTACGAATCTTCCCGAGCAGACTGATCCTAATAAAACCTTTACGGGGGCGGTTCCGGGTGGATCGACATGGTTGCGGAACAAGCCTGTTGTACCTGATGTCTCTACACCCGAACTAATAGGAGCTGACGGAATTCCCGGACAAGTGAGTAATAAGGGAGGAATTATAAAATTCAATGCAGACGTACAGGGAAACTATAAAATAGAAATTATCAGTGATGTCCCCGAAGGATATCCCCCGACTTTTACAAAACGGGTGTTGATAGGGCAGGCTAAAGTAGGAGAAAACAGAGTGGTTTGGGATGGCAAGGATGGAACACCTGGAAATCTTGGAGGCCCTCAGCCACTGCCAAGTGGAAGTCACCCGGTTAAAGTGACTGTACAGCTCCAGGGAGCTGAAGTGCACTTTCCTTTCTTCGATATGGAGATGAATATTAATGGGACAATAATCGAATTATTAAATGCTCCGGAAGATATGACCGATGCGGATCGGAACAGAGTCTATTGGGATGATTCGGATATTAAAAGAACATCAAGTAATCCTAATAATAATAGTGGCCCTGCTTCGAGCCCCCGCAACAATACCCATTTAGAAGACAGGTTTGTGATTCCTGAACCAGAACCAGGTTGGAATGGTACAGGAAATGGACTTGACAGCCGGAACAATGGGCATAAATGGGGTTCTACAAGTATGACAGCTAATTCAGGATTCGGTAACGAGAAGTCTATCGATACCTGGGCCTTTATAATGGGACGGAAGAAGGAATCACAAACTCAGGTAAGAGTAAAAGAAGCCGATCTTGAAGTTGTTTCGGTGATTACAGATAAAGAGAATATTGTCATCGGTGAAGATGTGGAATATACCGTGAAGGTGAAGAATAACGGTCCGGATGATGTGGAAGAAGCACCGTTCACCTTCAGGTTGCCTCCCGGCTTCGAGCCGGACGGGGATCCTGTTTTTTCGGGAAACGGCTGTGGCACGGAAGCGGTAGTGATTGAATATAATTCGCTAACGCACACCTATCATTCCAAACTCAACTTACCGAACGAATGTGTGATTACTTATATTTTCAAAGCTACAGTGACGGAGGAGTCTGATCCTGACGACACGAATGCTGTGGGCGGTATCCTCCGACCGAATGATGTGACCGACCCAAATGCTATCAACAGTAGTGACCCGGAAAATGATATGTACGTACTTCCTTCAGGACGTACCTGGGATGACCTCTGGAAATATCCGGCCGACTGGCCTGATGCCGACGATGTTGATAATTATTACATCCCTCCTTTCAGTGCGGAATTTGAGTGTACCTACAGCAGTAGTGACGATCCTTGTAACAATATCAAGGAGAAACCGGTAGGACTGAAGCGTGTGAGTGATCTTGCGATGCAAAAAACAGTAAAAAATCGTCCTGATATTATCAATGTGGATGACGAGATAGAATTTGAATTGACGGTAACTAATAATGGACCCCATGCTGGAGCAGGAATTGAAGTCACCGATATTGTGCCGGCTGGTTTCACCATTCTTGAAAGTACAATAAGTAATGGCGGGACTATTGTAAGTGGCACCAACACGATAAAATGGACGTTTGCCCCTGACCATAGGCTTGCAAAAAACGACTCTTTTACTCTTACCTTTAAGGTTAAAGTGAAAAGTAGCGGTTCTTACCTGAATAGTGCCACTGTTGTCGGTGATGTGGAAGATCCTGATCCCGATAACAATACTGATACAGAATTAGCCTCACCGAGGAATAATTACTGGATAGGTGGTAAAATAGGTGCGCCGAATGATTGGGACGAGGAAGAAAACTGGACCGGTGGATATGTTCCCGGATCAGGAGAAGATATTGAATTTGCCACGGCAGACAACAACGGAGTGCTTGATCCGAATATACCCAGTTCGGGACCGGCAAAGGATCATCTCTATCTGGGAGACGGTAATGGTGTGTTCGATCGTGAGATTGGTGATCTGATTAATGAGTCAGATAAAGATCTGATAATCACAACTGGAGATCAATTGACTATAGCGGGAGAGGTGGTGAAAGAGCGAAATCCTGATGGCTCATTCGAGAATCCGGGTACCATCGTGGTGAAATCTACCAATATCCCGACGGACGGCACTGCTCCGGTCAATGCGCCGACTGGTACCTTGATTGTGGATAAGGATAAGAACCCTAACGGAGTAGAGGCTATCGTGGAATTCTATAATCAAGCTTACGATTGTGCCGATTGTGGATTTTACACACGTAGCTGGCAATACTTCGGTATTCCTGTGGAGTCTTCTGAATTCCCGGAAGATGATGTGACCGGTAACGAAACAGTGAATATATGGACAGAGCCGTATAACGGTGACAAATGGCGTCCTGTTCCAGGTGGCACCGATTTAAAAGCCTTCAAAGGTTATCAAATTACCAACGATGTAACAGATAAGCCTGAAGGAGTGTATCGCTTTAAAGGTACGCTTAATCTGGAGGATGCAGAGGTGGAAATTTCCAAAACTTCCAATGTGAACTATCCGGGCGCCAATCTCGTGGCCAACTCCTATACGGCAGCGATACCGATCAAAGAGGATGCATTCATATTCCCTGCGAATGTGAACAAGACCCTCTATCTGTTCAATACCGGTACGCGTGACCAATGGCGAAAGCTCAATGGAACGCTACATAATGCACATGGATACCGTAGTGGACAGTACCTGGCTGTACCACTCAACTTGGGAGTAGCAGGGACAGAGCATTTTCCCGATAGAATACCTTCCATGCACTCGTTTATGGTGCTATTTGATGATGGACTGGAAGCCACGCCTGTAAATAATCCTCCGAAACTGAAAATAAAATACGCTGAACTGATAAAAAATAGCAAGGTGAAGTTGGGTGACGGCTCAACAGAAATTGTTACCCGTTCAGCAGATAACAAGAGTCTGTCTTCTATCCCTTCCCTGGTGATGGATGTGATCGGTGAGCAATCTGCCGACAGGGTTTGGATCTTCGCCAAAGAGGGAACTACCCACGGTTTTGATAATGGCTGGGACGGTCGTAAGATGATAGAAAGTGGTATCGCCCAACTCTACGTGGCAGATGCAACGGGCAAAGAACGCTTCCAGGTAGCAACCCTGCCGGGAATTGATAATGTAACACTTGGGTTCGTAGCCGATGCGGATGGCAAATACACGATTGAGTTTGCTTTATCCGACCATTGGACAACAGGAGAGATTTGGTTACATGATCTTGCCACGGGCGTACAGACACGGGTTGTAACTGGTGGTTCTTATACCTTTGAAGCAAAGAAAGGGGATGCCGGATCGCGCTTCCGCCTCTCCACTTCGGGCAGCAATATCCCGGTAGACGAAGAAGCGGCAAAGATTATGGTGAATGCTACAGATGACGGTACAATTGCCATCAACAATAACAGCAGTAACGACTGCTCGGTGTTTATCTCCAATACCGCCGGAAGAATCCTGCAAAAGTTGGAAGTGAAAGCCAGGGGTGAAGCTGTTACGGAAAATCTCTCTCGCGGAACTTATATAGTACGCCTCCAGAATGCGGTGATCAACGACGCGAGGAAAATAATAGTAAGGTGATTAACTGCCTGAATGGTCAGGTGAAACTGGTAATTTGTAATTGATAATTAGTAATTCATAAATAGATGAACTATAGATATATATACTTATTGTTTGTGCTGCTGTCCACGGTGATAGTAAGTTGTCAACATGAGTTGCCCGATGGTGGTTTCGGGATAGGAGATCTTGACCTGGAAAGTGGGAGTGTGACTACCCTCAAGAGTACCCGTACCGACGGTATCATCAGCCTCTCGGTAGATGCTCCCGCGCTGCAGCGGTTCGGCGTCTGGATCGACCTTGACGGCGATGGCAAACGTGCTGAAGACGGTTCGGAAAATGTGAAGCTGTTCAACACCTATCAGGAGTATAGCCTCTCTGCCGGAGTGGACGAAGTCAATCTGTATGGTGACATAACCTATCTGGCAGCCGCGGGCAACCAACTCACGACAATCGATATTTCGGCCAATCCCCATCTGATTACATTGAATGTGCCGATGAACAATCTTACTGCCGTGAATGTGTCGCAGAACAAGATGTTACAACGAGTTGATGTCTCGGATAATGATATCAGATCGTTGATTGTGTCGGCCAACACGGAACTGCTCTCCCTTTGGTGTTTCAACAACCAGCTGACAGAAATCGACCTGTCAGCTAACAGTGCCCTCGAAATGCTGGATTGCTCCGGAAATCAATTGAACGGCCTTGATATCTCGGCCAACACACAACTGGCACACCTTCTGGTCTATAACAACCAACTGACAGCTCTCAATATTTCTCAAAACCCGCTGCTGAGCCGTATCTGGGCGTTTGGAAATCCGTTGCCTGAGACTGAAACGGAGGCTATTGTCTCCAATCTGCGGAGCGCAACCAACGGCGATCTCTGGCTGACCGAAGAACCGCTTGTGCAAACCCTGCAGGCAAGTGCCGTGGAGAAAGGCTGGAAAGTAGAATAAAGGTGGAAAGGGGGCTGATTGGCTAAGTGGCTGAGACAACTTCAACGCCAAGAGTGATATGGATTTGATCGTCGATTTCGATAAAGTATATCCGACTATATAAATTCTTCTTTTAGCGCTTCTACCCATTTCGCAAGACGCTCTTCGGTCATGTCGTACTCGTTGTCCTCGTCGATGGGAAGCCCTACCCACATGCCGTCGGCCACAGCGGTAGAGTCGTCGTAAGTATACCCTTCATCGGGAACGCGACCAACGATTTCGGCCTTATCAACGATTTCATCGTAGACCACTTTCATCGATTCCGCAAAGCTGGTAGAGTAAGAAGCACTGTCGCCCAAGGCAAAGATGGCGACTTTCTTTCCGGTAAAATCCAATCCTGCAAAACTGGGGAGAAATCCTTCCCAGTCGTCCTGCAGGTCTCCTATGCCTGTCGTTGAGGTCCCTACTACGAAATAGGGATAATCTTTTATTTCATCGAGAGAAACATATTCCACATTGTATAAGTCGGCATTCCCATCGAACAGGTCTTGCACCTGTCTTGCCACAGATTCCGCGTTTCCGCCCGATGAGCCGTATAGAATAGCTATTTTATGCATACTGTATGATTGTTGTTTTGGATTTATTGATTAACAACTCAAAAAGAATATTGTTTGTTTTTACGGGTAGACCAATATCTTTTGCAGATAAACAGAAAAGTGCTATTTTTGCACTTCTATTCGGCTCTGTAGTTCAATGGATAGAATAGCGGTTTCCTAAACCGTAGATCCGGGTTCGATTCCCGGCGGAGCTACTCAACAGGGAAAGTGGTTAGAATGACCGCTTTCCCTGTTTATTTTTTTGATATAACCTGTTTTTGAAAGATTTCTCTTTTGCTTCCGGAAGCGACAAAATGACCTAAAACATAATTATCCGCTGAATTGTTTAGTGTAAGATGAAAGGATTCCTCAAGTTGGATTGTGGCACCTCCGGATGTCAGGAGGTTAGGCGGCGGATTATTCGGTGATAAGCGGTATGGGAGGGTCTTCATCTATCATAATGGAGCTGAATCGTATTATGCGGCCCGGGGATTTCGGGCTGTTTTGGAGGTGTAGGCTGAAAAATTGATTATCTTTGTTCCTTAATCATAATTTAAACCCCTCACAATCATGAAGTATAACAATCTTCTTATCTTGTTTAATGTTACTGCAATTGCGTTTTTGATTTCCTGTAATGGTAAAAAGGGCGTTGAACCCGAATGGGTACAACTTTTTAACGGTCAGGATCTGACCGGGTGGACACCCAAAATTACCGGATATGAGATGGATGATAATTTCGGGAATACCTTCCGGGTAGAGGAGGGAAAGATCAAAGTACGCTATGACGGCGGCTATGATTCGTTCGATAACCGGTTCGGGCACCTGTTTTATAAAGATCAGTTTTCACATTACAGGCTTCGGGTGGAATACCGTTTCGTGGGTGACCAGTGTTCCGGCGCTCCCGGTTGGGCCTATAAGAACAGCGGCATCATGATCCATGGACAGACACCCGAATCGATGGATAAAGACCAGGACTTCCCCACTTCCATCGAGGTGCAGTTGCTGGGTAGTGATTCGCAGGTAGAACGTACCAACATGAATGTATGTACCCCGGGAACGAACATAGTGATGGATGGAGAGTTGATACTGGATCATTGCATCAATGCTGATACCGGCTATTTTTACGGTGAAGAGTGGTATACCGCCGAAGTGGAGGTGAGAGGCAATGAGGTGATAAAGCATATCATCAATGGCGATACCGTCATTCAATACACCCACCCGCAATTGGATGAGAGGGATGGGACATATGCTAAACTGATAGAACTGAACGGCGGTGATAAAATGCTCAGCGGCGGAACAATCTCACTGCAGAGCGAAGGCCATCCCATCGACTTCCGGAAAGTAGAGATCATGGTGCTGGAAAAATAAATTGAAAAACCCGCTTCACATTTCGCGAAGCGGGTTTTTTACGGACTGTTATTTATCTAACTAATTAGTCTACTTGCGGTCCGGAGGGGATCAATGCGATAGCGGCATCGTTATCGCAATATTGCTTGAAGTTTTCGATATACATGGCGGCCAGTTTTTTGGCTTTTGCTTCCCATTCGCTCTTGTCGGCGTAAGTGTTACGCGGGTCGAGGATATCTGAAACGCCTTCCAGTTTCGCGGGAGCGGTCAGGTTCATGATGGGAATATGTACTTTCTCTGTATTTTCGATTGAACCGTCGATGATCGCATCGATGATCGCGCGGGTATCTTTCAGGGAGATACGTTTGCCGGTTCCGTTCCAACCGGTATTTACCAGGTATGCTTTGGCGTTGTGTTGATTCATCTTTTCAACCAGGCGTTGTGCATACATAGTGGGGTGCAACGTGAGGAACGCTTCTCCGAAAGCGGGAGAGAACGAAGGCTGCGGCTCGGTGATACCACGCTCTGTACCTGCCAGCTTGGAAGTAAATCCGCAGAGGAAGTGATACTGTGCCTGGTTGTCGTCGAGGATAGATACCGGAGGCAATACGCCGAAAGCGTCAGCCGACAGGTAGATAATCTTGTTGGCATGTCCCGCACGTGAAGGGAGCACTATCTTACTGATATGGTAGATGGGATAGGATACACGGGTGTTCTCGGTGGTGGATCCGTCGGTGTAATCGATATTGCCTTCATCATCCACAGTCACGTTTTCAAGAAGAGCGTCGCGACGGATAGCACGCCAGATGTCCGGTTCGTTTTGCTCACTCAGGTTGATCACTTTCGCATAGCAACCACCTTCGTAGTTGAATACACCATGCTCATCCCATCCATGTTCGTCGTCACCAATCAGGAAACGTTTCGGGTCGGCAGAAAGAGTCGTTTTTCCTGTTCCGGAAAGACCGAAGAAGATAGCTACGTCACCCTCTTCGCCTACGTTGGCAGAGCAGTGCATGGAAGCAATACCCTTCAATGGGAGGTAGTAGTTCATCAAGGCGAAGATACCTTTTTTCATTTCACCACCGTACCAGGTACCACCGATCACCTGCATTTTTTGGGTAAGATCGAACAGGGTGAAGTTCTCAGAGTGAAGTCCCTGTTCTTGCCATTTGTCGTTGGTTATCTTGGAACCGTTCAAACTTACGAAATCGGGTTCACCGTAGTGGGCCAGTTCGTAGTGGGAAGGGCGGATGAACATATTGGTCACGAAGTGGGCCTGCCAGGCTACTTCCATCACGAAACGCACTTTCATGCGTGAGTCGGCGTTGGTGCCACAGAAAGTATCTACTACATATATTTTTTTTGCTTTGGAAAGTTGGCTAGCTACCAATTCCTTGCAATAATCGAATGCTTCGCGGGTGCAAGGACGATTAATGGTGCCATCCCACCATAGGGTATCTCTTGTGATATCATCTTCAACGATGAATTTATCTTTGGGAGAACGGCCGGTAAATTTGCCGGTGTAAACGGCAGTAGCACCGCTCTTTGTTAATTTAGCTCTTTCGAAACCTTCGTTGGCAGGATTCATCTCATCCTGGTAAAGCGTCTCGTAGGAAGGATTATGAACGACTTCAAAATCGCCCGTAATACCATACTTGCTCAAATCTAAATTTGCCATCTTGATAAAATTAGGGTTTAATATTTATGAATGAATAAAACTTGCATGTGGAACCTAAAAACAGGCGTACAAAAATATATAAATTCTTTGAAACAGGAAAATAATTAAAGAAATTTTTCTCTAATTGACTGTTTTTTCATTTGCACACCTTCTCTAAAACAAAAAATTATATCAAAAGTTTAGCCAAGTGCAGAAAATCATTATCTTTGTTTTCCGAAAATAATTGGTTCTTTCAGTCGGTGGTAAGAAAAACCCCACTTCATAATCATCTGAAAGCGAAAAAATTAATTGATAAAATGAAAGTATACAACTTTTCGGAGGCTAATTCTTTACTTAACTCTTTTATCCGTGAAATAAGGGATATCACTATTCAGAACGACCGGCTCCGGTTCCGTCGCAACATTGAGCGTATTGGTGAGATTATGGCATATGAAATCAGTAAAGGATTCCGGTATAAGAATATTGAGGTAACCACACCGCTTGATGTGGTGGAAGTGAACGTGCCGGTGGAGGATGTTGTCATTGCCACTATCCTCAGGGCAGGACTTCCCTTTCATCATGGCATACTGAATTATTTTGACGGGGCAGAAAATGCATTTGTGTCGGCATATAGGAAATACAAGGAAACGGGACATCAGTCGTTTGATATCCATATCGAATACATCGCCTCTCCTTCGATAGAAGGGAAAACCTTGATCCTGGCTGATCCGATGTTAGCAACGGGAAGTAGTATGGAGTTGACTTACAGGGCACTTCTCACTAAAGGGACGCCGACACATATCCACATTGCCACGATCATTGCCAGCCGGCAGGCGATAGAATATTGCAAGACAAATTTTCCCGAAGAGAAGACCACCATCTGGGCTGCCGCTATCGATCCCGATCTGAACGAATCATCTTATATAGTGCCGGGTATTGGTGATGCCGGTGATCTTGCTTATGGTGAGAAGCTTTAGAGGTGGTTATTTCTTTTTGTAATATTTATCCAGCTCGCTCTCTCGATCATTCCGTTTTAGAACTGCCTTTTTGATAAAGGCTTTCAAAAATCCGTATCCGTATCCGTATAGCTGAATAGAAGAGGTGATAATGGAGAGCGCCCCCACAGAAAGTCTTTTATATTCGATGGAGGCGGATACAAAGATAGCCAGGAAATAGAACCATAAAGGCAGAGAGGCTGCGGGATACCATAGTGAGAAGAGGAGTAGCAGCACGCTTCCCAGCAGGAAGAGGGTTGGTAGCAGGTGCACCGCCTTGAGTGATCCGGGGTGCATCAGTGATAAATCTACCCTTGCCATGCCAAAGACATGCACCTGCCTGTAAAATGACTTCAGGCTTACCCTCCGTTTATGATATACAAAGGCATCAGGAATCAGTTGTGTGTTGAATCCCGCCTCACGGATACGTAAACTCAAGTCGATATCCTCGCCGAACATATCTTCAAATCCTCCTACCTCCCGGTACACTTTTTTTGAGAATCCCATATTGAAAGTACGGGGAGTGAATTTCTCCAGGCTTTTTTTTGAGCCGCGTATTCCACCGGTAGTGAGGAATGAAGTCATTGAAAAGCTGATGGCTTTCTGTAAACCGGTGAAAGAGTCATCCGCCCTGTCGGGTCCTCCGTAACAATCGGTATATTGCCGGTCTAATGTCGCTTTTACCGTCTGGAAATAGGTGGGTGGGATCACACAATCGGAATCGAAAAAAACCAGGTATTCACCTTCTGCACGCTCCATTCCCCAATTTCTTGTCAGGCTTCTGCCACTGTTCTCCTTGAAAAAATAACGGACAGTGATTTTCTCCTTGTACTTTTCTATTACCTCTGAGCAGGGGAGAGTTGAGCCATCTTCCACAAGGATCAACTCAAAATCTTTGCAGGTTTGAAGGGTAAGGCTTTCCGCCAGTTCTTCCACTTCGGCCGGCCGGTTGTAGACAGGGACAATAATTGAAAAATAGGGCATGCGGCAATTATAGGTTCAGTAGATTTTTGAAATAGCGGATAGTCTCCTTCAGTCCCTCTTCGAGTGGTACGCCGGGATTCCAGTCCAACTTCTCTTTGGCCAGCGTGATATCGGGTTTCCTCTGTGTAGGATCGTCGGCGGGAAGCGGCTGAAAGCAGAGCTTTGATTTAGATCCGGTAAGTTCTAATATTTTTTCGGCCAGTTCGAGGATAGTGAATTCGGAGGGATTTCCCAGATTAACCGGACCGATAAAATCGGAGGGTGAATTCATCATCTTGATCACTCCCTCTATCAGGTCGGTTACATACTGGAAACTGCGGGTCTGTTCGCCGGTCCCGTAGATAGTGATATCCTCTCCTTTCAGTGCCTGCACAATGAAATTAGAAACTACCCTGCCGTCATTCGGATGCATATTGGGACCGTAAGTATTGAAAATACGGATGATCTTGATGGCTACGTTACTCTCGCGGTAATAATCCATGAAAAGTGTTTCAGCGCAACGTTTACCCTCATCATAACAGGAACGGGGACCGATGGGATTGACATTCCCCCAGTAGCTTTCGTGCTGGGGATGTATCTGAGGATCACCATACACTTCGCTGGTAGAGGCCTGTAACACTTTGGCGCCGGTAAGCCTTGCCGATTCAAGCACGTTGATGGCACCCATTACCGATACTTTCACGGTTTGAATAGGATTATATTGGTAGTGTACGGGCGACGCGGGGCAGGCGAAATTGTAGATTTCGTCCACTTTGGCACTGTAGGGGGAGATAATATCATGTCTGACCGCCTCAAAAAGCGGATTTTTTAACAGGGGGAGAATATTGGCTTTACTTCCTGTAAAATAATTGTCGAGACAAATAACTTCACATCCATCCTTCAGCAAGCGTTCACATAGATGTGACCCGATAAAACCGGCTCCACCGGTTACAAGTACCCGTTTGTTTAGCATAAAACCATACTTATTGTCTTCTACAAATAATGAAGTCTTCTACAAAAGTAATAAAAAACCGGGGTATTCTGTCTCTTATCATCAAATCCTTTTTAACTTCAAAAAAAGTTGTTAAATGAATGTGAAAATCATTGAATATTTAAAAAAAAAGAATATCTTTGTTTTTTCTAAATAAATATTACTTTTTGATATGTTGCGGGAGAAGGTGCAAGATATCAGAAATGATGACTAATGAGCGCTTGTTGTTGTATGGTAAGGTTTTGTAAAATAGTTACATATATACTTATTCTATATTCCGTTCTATCATGTAAAAATGAGGAGGAGATTTTAATCAGGGGAGAGATTTCAAATTTGAGAAATCCTTATATCCTGGTTACTTGGCTTTCTGCCGATACATTGGCCATTGATACGATCAACGTGGATCCAAAAGGGAGATTCAACTATAAAAATCAAGTTGACACGTTGACCACTTTTTCGCTCTATTTGAATAATTATGAGAGTGCTGCTGTGGTTTTTGCTGATAAAGGAGAGACCTTGAAAGTGAAGGGCGATGCGTTATTACCGGATCTTATTGAGGTGAATGGGAATGAAGTCAACAACGACCTCACATTGTTTAAGACGCAAAATCGCGAACTGCTCACCCAGCGGGGTCAGTTGTTGCTTAACTTGAGTATGGACTCTTTGTTGGATACTGCCGTCAACACCTCAATGACCCGCCATGATGAGATCGCCAAGTTACAATTGCTCAATCATGAATTGATATCGCAAGCGGAAGAATTTATCAAGAACAATCCCGCCAGATTCTCCAGTCTGATCCTTATCAATAATTTTTTTATAAACAGTGATAATCCCCAGGCATTGGAACGGGTAATGGGATATATAGAGGGGGATGTGGCCAATACCCGGTATACTGCCCGGCTGAAATTTTATTCTGAAAAGATCAACCGGTCGGCGGAAGGAGCGACGACACCCTATTTTATGCTTAATGATAAAGATGGGAATGATGTCTATTCTCATGAGTTTCGTGGAAAATATTTATTACTTTCATTCGTTTCTACGGCGGGGATCGAATCACGCGAGACAATCGACCTGCTGAAAGAGGCATATCAGGAAGTCAATAAAGATAGTGTGGAGTTCCTGACTGTTTATATTGATTCCGATATCTATCCGATAGAATATGTGGAGAACGACTCGATCCCTTGGACGGTGATTCCGGAAAAAAGAAGCTGGGGATCGGACATAGTAGATGCGTACAATGTGCAATATATACCCTTTAATATTCTGATAGCTCCCGACGGTAATATCAAAGTACGCAATATTCCTGCCCAGGGAGTAGCGAATGCGATCAGAAATTCTACCGAAGATTAAGTGCAAGAAAAGACTTGGTGACATGCTGGTCAAATTATTTGGAGCGGCAGTACAAGGTATCGATGCAACGCTCATTACCATTGAAGTTAACTGTTCGAGAGGGATCAGGTTTATGCTGGTTGGCCTGCCCGACACCTCTGTGAAAGAGAGTCATGAACGCATCGTATCAGCCATAGAGGTGAACGGGCTAAAATTCCCACGTCAACAGATTGTTATAAACATGTCTCCTGCCGATATCCGGAAGGAGGGATCGGCCTATGACCTGCCGTTGGCCGTTGGCATCCTGGCTGCTTCCGGATCGATCACTTCTGCAAGGTTGGGTGATTACCTGATGATGGGAGAATTGTCGCTCGACGGGACCATTCTCCCGTTAAAAGGAGCACTGCCCATTGCACTTATGGCGAGGGGTAGTGGTTTCAAGGGGTTTATCCTTCCCATGGCCAATGCAAGGGAAGCTGCTGTGGTGGAGGGCTTGGAGGTGTATGGAGTTGATAATATCCGGGAGGTGGCCGCGTTCTTTAATGACGAACAGGAGTTGCGCCCTACAAAGGTGGACCTGCAGCGTGAGTTTCTGGAGGGCCGTTCTTCTTTCGAACTTGATTTTTCGGATGTGAAAGGGCAGGAGAACGTAAAGCGTGCACTGGAGGTAGCTGCAGCCGGAGGACATAATATTATCATGATTGGGCCCCCCGGGTCGGGCAAGTCGATGATGGCGAAACGGATGCCCTCTATCTTGCCTCCCTTTTCGTTGGAAGAGGCGCTGGAGACGACAAAGATACACAGTGTGGCGGGAAAAACGGCTTTGGGCAGGTCGCTTATGACCAACCGCCCCTTTCGATCGCCCCATCATACTATCAGCGACGTGGCGATGGTGGGTGGAGGATCATATCCTCAACCTGGCGAGATAAGCCTGGCACATAACGGAATTTTATTCCTGGATGAGTTGCCGGAATTCAGCCGGAATGTATTGGAAGTGATGCGACAACCGTTGGAAGACCGTAAGATCACCATCTCACGTGCCAGATTTTCGGTAGATTATCCGGCCGGATTTATGTTAATCGCAGCGATGAATCCCTGTCCCTGTGGCTACCATAATCATCCTAGCAAAGAGTGTGTATGTTCTCCGAGGACAGTACAGAAATATCTCAGTAGGATTTCCGGGCCACTCCTCGACCGGATCGATATCCAGATAGAGATTGTACCGGTTCCGTTCGGAAGGATCTCCGATACTACACCGGCAGAACGAAGTGCTGATATCTGTAATAGGGTTGTGAAGGCAAGGGAAGTCCAGTCGCGTCGGTTCAAAAACAGGAGAGGCCTCTTTTGTAATGCGCAGATGAATGGAAAGATGTTGCGTGAATATGCTTCTCCCGATCAAAGAGGAATGAAATTGTTGCAGGCTGCCATGGAAAGGCTTCATCTCTCAGCCCGTGCCTACGACCGTATACTAAAAGTATCCCGGACCATTGCCGATCTCGAAGGGAGTGAGCAGATGCAACCATCTCATTTGGCGGAAGCGATTAGTTACCGGAATCTGGATAGGGGAGATTGGGCATTTTTCTCAAAATGATGATCGTCATAAAACTTGGTAAACGAATGTCCCCACCGGAAGCCGAGTCTCCGGAACTCTTCCACTACCGGATGTCCGGGATAGAGGGTGCCGTTCACCATGGTGTCTGATACCGCGCCTTCCGGTTTATTGGGGCGTTCTTCCCTCTTCCACCGCAAAGGGTTAAACCGTGGATTGATGTCAATGGCCATTCCCGTTGCATGTTTGGAATAGGTGATGTCGCGGTAACAAAAACTGTAACTGTTGTTATCATCCATCGACAAGCTGTCGCTCCAGTCATATTTCACAATAGGGATTGCCTTTTCAATGACGAATTCCTTATCGAGCATGAATTGAAAAATTTTCCTGATATCTTCCGCAATTTCTTTGTTGGAAAGAATTTGTCCACGATGGACCTGTCCGTCGGTAGAGAGATATACCACATCGAAAAGTGTCAATTGATCGATGATATCTTGGGGTGCTTTGGTAGCGGCAATCGCCTCCTCAAAACTGTAACTGGCATCGATTATCGTGTCGTTCATTATCGGTTTCGTTTCTGCGACTACCAGATTATCGTAGAACCAATAATTTGCTGTTGTATCACTGATTTCAGATGATGATTGAGCCTCTGCTGTCGGGTTTCCATTATCTGTTGACGGTTGTTTTTCCCTCCTGTATCCGGTACATGAATAAAAAAGGAAAAAGATCGAAAAAAGAGAGAGGATAGTTTTCATCTTAACTCAGTTCCAGTCCAAACTCATCGGAAAGCTTTTGCAGTGAAGGATTTTGTTGTACCATCTCATCGAATATCTCACGTGATGTCAGCGGCTTCTTAATGGCATTTGTCTCTGCGATCCGGATGGTCATAGTGATATCGTCATTTCTTAATCTTTCCCTCAGGAAAGAGAGGAGAGCGATGCTGTGGTCGGTGAGATATTGTTTGTTGAGTTCAGTATTTACTTCTACTTCAAACAGGGTTTTGTCCAGTATCCTGGGATGATAGAGTGTCATTGTGTTCTTTAGAAGTTTCTCTTCATTCAGGTTGTCGGCATATTCTTTCCATGCGTTCAGCAACTCGTTCTCTGTGAAAAGGTTATTTCCATTTTGTTGCCGTGTCTCTGGTCCGGAAGAGGCGTCTTCCTCTTTTTTACTTGAGATAGAGGAGAGCGATACTCCCATTCCGGAGAGGGAGACTGTTTTCTTTTTCAGTGATGCCGATGCTTCGGCCGGCTTGCGTATATTGTTGGATGCTGGTTTTAGTTCGTCTTTCTCAACCGGTTTCTCTATATCGTTTGCTGTCGACGTCTCCCCCTTATAATTGGTTTCACCCTCTTGTAATATGTTCTTATTCCGATTTGTTGTATCTCCGGCTTTATGGAGAGATGGTTCTTGAATATCTGATTGCGGGGTTTGTACCGGTTGTGAGGTTTGTACCGGTTGTGCTGGTTTCTCTGTCGGCACTATCGGTTCAATGGCTCTTTTTTTTTCTGTTTTCAGGATGGAACCGGCATCTTGTCCGGTTAACTGGCACAATCGTATCAGCGCCAGTTCTAACAAAAGCCGTTTGTTTTTACTATGGCGATAGTTCAGGTCGCATTCATTCGATATTTCAATAGCCTGGTAAAGAAATTGGCTACTGCATTTTTTAGCCATCGCTATATATCGTTCCCGGATAGAGGCGCCTACCTGGAATAATTGTGCCGTTGCCGCATCCCTGCACACCAACAAATCCCGGAAATGGTTGGAGATACCGCTGATAATATATTGTCCTTCAAATCCTCTGTTGAGGATGTCGTTCAATATCAACAGGCAATCCACCACATTGGCATCGAGGATAGCATCCGATAGTCTGAAATAATATTCATAATCGAGTACATTCAGGTTCTCGATGACAGCCTGATAGGTGATATTTCCTCCGGTATAACTTACCGTCTGGTCGAAGATAGAGAGCGCGTCTCGCATTCCCCCGTCCGCTTTCTGGGCGATGATGTTCAATGCTTCCACTTCACTCTTCACCCCCTCCTTGTCTGCCACGTGTTGCAGGTGAGCGACTGTATCGGCAATAGTGATACGGTTGAAATCATATACCTGGCAACGCGACAGGATAGTGGGGATAATCTTCTGTTTCTCGGTGGTGGCGAGGATGAAGATGGCATGTGCAGGCGGCTCTTCCAGTGTTTTCAGGAAAGAGTTGAAAGCTGCCTGTGAAAGCATGTGTACCTCGTCGATGATGTATACCTTGTATCTTCCTATTTGCGGTGGGACACGCACCTGGTCGATCAGGTTACGGATATCATCCACACCGTTGTTGGAGGCGGCATCCAGTTCGTGGATATTATATGAACGTTGTTCGTTGAACGCCACACACGACTCACATTGGTTGCATGCCTCATGGTCGCCGGCAGGGTTGAGGCAATTGATTGTCTTGGCGAAAATACGGGCACAGGTAGTCTTTCCCACACCCCGTGGTCCGCTGAAAAGATAGGCGTGCGCCAGTTTATTACCGGCAATCGCATTCTTCAGCGTAGTGGTAAGGGCTTCCTGTCCCACTACCGACTTGAATGTAGAGGGTCTGTATTTTCGTGCGGAAACAACAAATGTATCCATAATAGCTTATGAGCAATAATTAGATGCAAAAATAGTGAAAGCCGAATGGTGAGTCAAACTTGTTTAAACTTACCTGAGGCGCATTTTGTATGATGCAAATATAGCTAAAATATTCTGAACTCATCTGCAGGTTATTTTTTTCTAATGAACAAAATAAACTTTGTTCAACAATGATTGGCTAAAATCGTTTAGTAGAGGTTATCTTTGTGAAATGTAGGGATACGGTTCAACAATTTTTTGTGTGCAAGCACCCACAATTGTTTCTACCTTTCACTATCTTTCTTCGATTTTTCCGGTAATATATTGGGTGAGATACTATTTTTCTCGATATTTTCGATTTTAAGAAGAAAATCATATAATTTTGAGGTGACAATTGAAAGTATAGAAATGAGACATATTTTTTTAATCATAGCTTTGATCGGATCGATGTTAATAACCGGTTTCTCCTGCTTGTCGAGTAAAAAAGCGCAGATGGATCCTCTCGAGGAAGAGGCTACCTCCAGGGGAGTTATCGTGCCGGATACGTTTGCCTTGCCTCACATTCCTGAAATCATAAAAGATCCTGAAGAGAGGGCTAAATATTTAGTGATGCACTATTGGGACAGGTTCGATTTCTCTGACCGGAACCTTATCCGGCGACCGGAAATCACAGAGCAGGCATTTGTAGATTATATCAATATCCTTAGTTATGTGGCGGATGAAGAAGTAAGTGCGTCACTTATATATACGTTACGTAAGGCAGAGGTCGACACAATAATGTATGTGCATTTCACGGAGTTGTTCGAGAAATACCTCTATGAGCCCAATTCCCCTTTTCGAAACGAGGAATTTTATTTACCCGTATTGCAGGAGGTGGTAAACTCACCGCTATTGAAGGAGGAGATGCGCTCACGATATGGATTTCAGCAGGAAATGGCCAAAAAAAACCGTATAGGGAATAGTGCCAATGATTTTACTTATACGGTCTCATCGGGACAATCTTTTCGCCTGTATGACCTGAAAAGTGATTATATACTCTTGATGTTCACTAATCCCGGGTGTTCCACATGTGCGTCAGTGACAGACCACCTCAACCAATCCAAGGGGTTGAACGACGCATTGGCTTTGAATAGTCCCACACGTACCATGTTGACTATCCTTGCCCTTTCTCCCGATAGTGACCTGCAGGAGTGGAATGCTCATCTCCCCGAGATGCCCCGTCATTGGGTATACGCATATGATAAAAGCGGAGAAATTGAAGCAAAGAAATTGTACGATATTAAAGCTTTTCCCACCCTGTATCTATTGGATAAGGATAAGAAAGTAGTCTTGAAAGATACTTCCATAGAAATGATTGAGTCATTTTTTTCAGTTCACTAAAATAATATGCATTATGCATTATACATTATATAAACCTGATTGATAATAACTCGTTTATATCCATCGGTTTATGATTTTATAAAATTAAAAATTAACATCTAAAAGTATTTTTTTTAGTGAAATAGTTTTCTGGTAAGAAAAAGTGACGTACTTTTGCCGTCCTAAAAATGAGACTTTTAGCGAAAAGTCGGTAAAGTTAATGGATTTAGTCTGCCGTGTGAAGCAGTGGCTTTATCCTAGTAGAAACCAAACTAAATTTTTATGAAGTACTTGAGCTTTTGCCTTATATCGGTGATCTCATTCGTGTTATCATCCGGTTCGGTAAAGAGAGAGTTGCCTTCCTCAGGTTATCATCCCGGAGAGACAATCCCCAATATTGTTTTAACGGATTCGGAAGGTACTTGGCATAATTTACACGATTATAAAGGCAAAAAAGTGGTGGTCAATTTTTGGGCCACTTATCATGCCCAGTCCAGGGCTAACAATGTTCAACTCTATAATTATCTGCAACAAAGTAATAGCGATGTTGAATTTGTGTCGGTCGCTTTCGATGAAAACAAAAATGTGGTAGAAAGGACACTGATGTTAGACAGGCTGGAGAGCATATCTCAATTCTATGAGATAAGTGGAACCGGTTCGAAGATCTATAAAGATTTTAAATTGAACGAAAGGTTCCCTAATTACTTAATAGATGAGAACGGAGTAATCATCGCGATGAATATCACTCCCGAAGATTTGAAAACAATCCTTTAAGTTAATAGTGAATTAAAAACGGGCATCGAATATAATTCGGCACCCGTTTTTTTAATGTTTCACAGTTAATCTTTTGTCCGGAGCCTTCTTCCTCTCCGGTTTGTTTCGGTGCAACTTTCCCAGTTTGTCCTGTCTGATTATTTCGCTTTTCCTTGATTGGCCACGGCGTCCATCAGTTTTTTGATCTCTTCCGGATCACCCAGGAAATAATCCTTTTGCAGGTTCATCTCATCGTCGAATTCGAAAACATAGGGAACAGCAGTGGGTAAATTTAAGCTTACAATATCTTCATCGGAGATATTTTTCAAATGCTTGATAATACCGCGGAGGCTGTTACCATGAGCAGCTACGATCACCTGATCGAGTTCTTTCATTTCCGGTACGATGGTGTTGTTCCAGTAAGGAAGGATACGATCTACGGTGTCTTTCAACGCTTCAGTGAGTGGGAGCTCCTTTTCGTCCACACCTTTATAACGGATATCCTGGAATGGTGAGCGTTCGTCTTCCTTCTCAAGGGGGGTGGGAGGTACATCGTAACTACGGCGCCAGATAAGTACCTGGTCGTCGCCATACTTTTCTGCCGTTTCCGCCTTGTTTAACCCTTGCAGCATACCGTAATGCTTTTCGTTTAATCGCCAGCTCTTTTCTACCGGAATCCAGTCCAGATCCATCTCGTCGAGTACCACATTGAGTGTCTTTACTGCTCTTTTCAGATAGGAAGTATAGGCTTTTTCGAAACAAAAACCCTCTTCTTTCAGCAGTTTGCCAGCTTTATGTGCTTCTGCTACCCCTTTTTCGGAAAGATCTACATCGGTCCATCCTGTAAAACGGTTTTCTTTATTCCATACGCTTTCGCCGTGGCGAATTAAGACTACTTTTTTCATATTTTTTTATTGTTAAATCGTTGAGTTGTTAAATCGTTGAGCTGTTGATTAAGTGGCTGAGTGATCTTTACTCTTTACTCTTTATTCTTATTTGCAAAACTACATAAAATTAGCCTAATAGCAGCTCCCCGGGATCTAAATTTTATCAAAAAGGGTGTTCCTGTAATCTCAGTTTATCTTCCTCCTCCATTCTGTTCAACAGCCTGAGCTGGATAATCAGCAGGTAGATCGATAGGATGGAGGCCAATGTGTCGGCGACGGGCATGGCGATCCAGATACCGTCCAATCCCCATAAGCGGGGGAAGATGATGATGAAAGGAACCAGGAATATCAGCTGACGACTCAGACTTTGTATGATAGATTTAGCGGCATAGCCCAGGCTTTGAAAGAAACTGGAGGCCACTATCTGTATGCCCACAAGTGGGAAGGCGGCGACGGTGATTCGGATTCCTTTTTCGGTGATGGAGAGCAGTTCCGGATCGGAAGTAAAGGCTGAAGCAAACAGGCGCGGGAAGAACTGACCGATAATAAACGTCAAGGAGGTGATAATGGTAGCTACTTTCATCGAATAAAAGAGTGTTTCCTTTACCCTGACAAAATTACGGGCACCATAGTTATATCCGATAATGGGTTGTGTGCCTTGGTTCAGTCCCATGATAATCATGATAAAAATCATGATGACAGTGTTGATGATGCCGTATGCTCCCACAGCCATATCACCCCCGTGACGCAGGAGTGAAGTATTCAACAGCACAGCCACCCCTGAAGCTGCTACCTGCATGCTGAATGGTGAAATTCCTATCGAGAGAATCGAGGTGACGATTTTCTTGTCGAGTCTTATATTTCTCCACCGGAGACGGATCAGGTTGCTCCCCCTGGTAAAATGATCCATGACGAACAGCATACCGATAAACATGGAGACCACTGTAGCCCAGGCTACCCCTTTTATGCCCAGATTAAATCCATAAAGGAAGAGAGGAGTCAAGACAATATTAAGTATAGCACCGATCAGCATGGTGATCATCGCCTTTTGAGGATATCCGGAAGAACGCATCATCGCGTTGAAGTTGTAGCAGAGGCTTACAAACAGATTTCCCAGCAGGACTATCTGCAGATAATCACGCGCATAGGGGATAGTGAGGTCGCTGGCGCCAAATGCTCTCAGGATAGGATCGAGGTAGATCATAATGAGAGTGATGAAGACGGCATTAAGTAAAATTGTGATCAGTAATGAATTGCCGAGTATCTTCTCCGCGGTTAGCCTGTCTTGTTTTCCCAGGCTGATGGAAATGCGTGCTGCTCCTCCTGCCCCGACGAGCATTCCAAGGGAAGCGGTGAGATTCATCACCGGAAATGTGATGGCAAGGCCGGAGATAGCCAGCGCACCTACTCCCTGTCCGATAAAGATACGCCCTATCACGTTGTACATTGCCGTGACCATTGTCCCCACAATACCCGGGAGGGCGTAATCCCATACTAATTTGTTGATTTTCTTAGTCTGAAAATCTTCTTCTCTTTGTGATTGCAAAATCTATTTTTAAATAACCCGGACGATCCATTGCTTCGTCCTACCTCTTTGTCGGTTGATAACATAACAAAGCATGAGGAATAAGTAATATGGAGCAAAATTAATCAAAATTCCTGATCTTTTAAAGTGGGAAGGGAGGAATGATGTGAATGATTTATATTTTAATTGACATATTGACAAATTTACATATTAAATTAGTTTTGGATCTTAAATCTGAAAATGAACGGGATTAAATTTGTGTCTTTATATAATTGGTTGTAACTTTGGATTTTAAACCTGACTACTATGCCTTATAAAGAAGAACTGTTGCATTATATATGGAAGTTCAGGCTTTATCCTTTCGATTCGCTTGAGACGACGGATGGACAGAGGATAGAGGTGATCGATCCGGGAATGCATAATCTGCATGCCGGTCCCGATTTCTTCAATGCCAAGGTGCGGATCGACGACAAGATATGGGCCGGAGATGTGGAGATTCACCGCTCTTCGGATGAATGGGAGCGGCATGGCCATCATACCGACAAGGCTTACAACTCGGTGATCCTGCATCTGTCGGAGCGAGTGGACAGGATCATAAAAAATGAGAGAGGACAACAGATACCACAGTGCAAGTTGTCGGTTCCCGACGAGGTACGTAAAAACTCGGACTATCTGATTCATAGCCATAGCGCTGTTCCCTGCAAGGATTATCTTTCTTCCCTGCCGGAGACGTTTATTCGCTCATTCCTCAGCCGGTTAGCCATCGAACGGCTGGAGAGAAAAACCAATGATATCTATACTTATCTCGACCGTTTTCACCAGTCGTGGGATGAGGCGTTCTATGTATTACTTACGCGTAACTTTGGTTTTGGACTGAATAGCGACCTGCTTGAGCGGCTTGCTCTTTCATTGCCATTTAAATATATTCGGCGGCATGGAGAGAGCCTGTTTCAGGTAGAGGCACTTCTTTTTGGACAGGCAGGTTTGTTGGAAGAGACCGGAGGTCGGGAGGATAATTACTTTCTACAGTTACAGGATGAATACCGTTTCCTGAGGAATAAATATTCACTGGTTCCCCTGGAAGGTCACCTGTTCAAACGAATGAGAGTTCGCCCACGTTCATTCCCTGAAATGCGTATTGCACAACTGGCAGCATTACTGCAATCGTCGGGAAGACTCTTTTCTTTGGTGCTTGAACAAAAGAAAGTTGATGACTGGATGTCACTATTCCGGATATCTCCTTCCCAATATTGGCATACGCATTACTCTTTCGGAAAACAATCCCCCAAGTCAGATGGGCAATTGGGCAGCATGTCGCGGCAGATATTGCTGATCAACACAGTGACTCCTATATTATTCGCTTACGGTAAAAAAATTGCTTCCGAGAGTTATTGTGACAGGGCTATCCATCTTTTGGAGTCATTAAAACCGGAGAGAAATGTAATCGTTTCCGAATTTTGTGAGGCAGGAGTAATCCCTCGGAATGCATTTGATGCACAGGCGATTATTCAATTGAGAAGAGCCTATTGCGATCCACGGAAGTGCCTCTTCTGCAGAATTGGACATCATTTGCTTTCCAGAAGTGGTAAAAAATGAAAAAATAGCATGAGACTGCATAAAACATTGTACATTTGTGTCGAAAATAGCGTTTTACACAAATGTTGCATAGATTTTTCACTTTCCTTTCCTGGCTTTTTCTTGTGACGTTAGTTGCGGTCCTCTCCCATTCTTGTGCCAATATGGCTGCACCTGCCGGAGGGGCGTATGACGTGGATCCTCCGGTAGTAAAAAAGGCCAATCCCGGCTTTAATTCATTGAATGCTACTCCAACACGAATATCAATTGAGTTTGATGAGAATATTAAAATCGAGAAACCCACAGAAAAAGTAATTATCACGCCTCCACAGAAAAATATGCCGGTAATCCGTGCGGCAGGAAAAAATGCTATTGTGGAGCTCAAAGACACACTGTTGGCCAATACCACCTATACCATCGATTTTACCGATGCAATTGTGGATAATAACGAAGGCAATCCGCTGGAAAATTTTGTCTATTCTTTTTCTACCGGCGACTGGCTCGATACATTGTCTATTTCGGGTAAAGTGCTGACTGCTCAGAATCTGGAACCTGTTACCGGTATCTATGTGGGAATCCATTCCAATCACCATGATACTGTGTTTACCCATATTCCGTTTGAGCGGATATCCAGGACTGATTCACGGGGAAATTTCACTGTGAGAGGGATGGCCCCGGGAAAATACAGGGTGTTTGCACTGAATGACCTGAACAGGGATTATAAGTACGATAATCCACAGGAAGATATAGCTTTCCTTGATTCTCTTGTCATACCCTCCACCATGCCGGCAATACGGCAAGATACTGTTTTTCAAGATAGTCTTACCATAGATACGATACGTACCGTACATTATACCCGTTTCCTGCCGGATGACCTGCTGTTGCGCTCTTTCCTATCCGATTTCCAGCGACAATTCCTGCAGAAGTATGAACGCCCCGAAACACATAAGATCAACCTATTTTTCGCTGCACCAACCGACATGCCGTCTTTCTTCTTGCTGAATCCGGAAGTAAGGGATAATAATTGGTACATAACCGAACGGAGTGCTAAAAATGACACTCTTATGCTTTGGATTACAGACTCATTGATTTATCAACAGGACTCATTGAGCATGCAAATCAATTATATGCGTACAGATTCGCTTAACAATAATTATATTGCTACAGACACACTCAATCTCAATATGAGGTACACAGGGCGCGACCGGGCCAATACGGAGAAACGGGCCAATGCGGAGAAAAAGGAAGAAGAGGAAGAAGAGCAGATCAAGTTTTTGGATATTAAAGCGAATATTCAATCTTTATTTGAGTTATACAATCCTATCCGGATAGAATTTGAACAACCTGTTATAGCTTTCGACTCCACTTATGTGCAATTATTGATCGAGGTGGACTCCCTGTTCGAGGCAGTACCTTTCCATCTGGAATCCGACTCGCTGAATCCGCGCAAGTTTACCCTGCGTCCTCGTTGGAAGCCCGGTGAGAAATACAAGATGACGATCGACTCGGCGGCAATCACCAGCCATTATGGGCTCTGGAATAATAAGTATGAACAATCTTTCACCATAAAGCCGCTGGATCAGTATGGGAACTTGGAAATATCCATTACCGGACTACCTGAAGGGAAACCAGCCTTTGTAGAGCTGCTCGATAAGTCGGATAAACCTTTTCGGAAAAGTTGGGTCAAAGCGAACAGGGTAAGATTTCAGGATTTGCCTCCCGGTGAGGTCTATGCTCGCGCTGTGATAGATGAAAATGAGGATGGTGTATGGACTACCGGAAATTATGAAGAGGGGCGACAACCGGAAGAGGTGTTCTATTATCCCGGTAAATTTGTGATAAGGGCTTTTTCAGATCATTCGGAAGATTGGAATGTGAGAGAGAGGGCGGTGTTTAATCAGAAACCGCTGGAAATCACAATAAATAAACCGGAAGAGAAAAAGAGACGCAATCCTAATCTGGAGAGAGAGCAGCAACAGCGGCAAAACCAACAGAGCTCCCCCTTCTCCGGAGGAGGTAGAGCTGCGGGAGCCTCTTCCAATATGAGACAGTAACCGGGAGTTATGCGTTAGTATACATCCCGTAAAATTAAAAATATGACCAATCGGAAAGCTATCACTATCTTTATTTCATTATTTTTACTTTTTAATATAACAGGGGTAAATGCACAATGTAAACTGACCAATACCGCTTTTACAAGTGGTGAGGAGATAAAGTATGATCTTTATTTGAATTTGGGTTTTTTCAATGCGCGCGCCGGGAGAGGATCACTTTCGGTGACCGAGGCCAATTATCGTGGCGAAAACGCTTATAAGATGGTGATGTTGTTCAATACCTCCGGATTGGCAGGTAATATATATACTGTAAACGACACGCTCACCTCTTTTATAGATAAGGATCTTCGTCCTTTGTTGTTCACCAAGGAGGCGTTTGAGGGAAAAGACTATTCCGTGGAGAGACAGTCCTACACCTATGACGGAGATAAGATAAAGATACGCGCATTCCGTATCATGAATGGAAAAGAGCAATTCGATGAGGTGGTCACTACCGATCATTGTACTTATGATTATCTCTCCATATTGTCTTATATCCGGAATCTCAATTATGAAGGCATGAATCCCGGCGATAGGCATCATATCCGCTTTATTGCCGGAAGAAAACCAGTGAATATGTATGTGAATTACCAGGGTATTTCTTCGGTAAAAGTGAATAATGGAAAAAGTTATGAAGTGATTAATCTCACAATGACGATTCTTGATGATGCCTTCTCCAATCAAAAAGATGCCTTGAAAGCTTCTCTCACCAATGATAAAAACCGTATTCCGGTGATTATTGATACTACACTGAAATTTGGCTCTATAAAGGCGGTATTGAAAGATCTATCGGGAATCAGGTATCCGTGATGTTCAATAGTTGTTATTTGGCAGCAATTAAATAAAAATTTCAGTAAAAGAAGTTATCTTTGTAAATTACTAATGATTACTTACAAAAAATATGTCAGATCTGGTATATTCCACAAAAATACCCGAACCGGCGCTCAGAAGGCTGCCTTGGTACTTGTCGTATGTGAAACTGCTTAAAAGCCAGGGAGAGACTATCGTCTCCTCTACACGGATTGCGAAAAAGATAGATGTCTCCGCTTCACAGATAGCCAAGGATCTTTCCTATGTTGATATAAGCGGTAAGACGAGGGTAGGTTATGATATAGACGATTTGATTAATGTGCTGGAGTCGTTTCTTGGATTCACAAAGACTCACAGGGCAGTGGTATTCGGGGTGGGAAGCCTGGGTGCCGCTTTGTTGTCTGACTCCGGTCTGGAACAATTTGGATTGAAGATTATTGCTGGTTTTGACCTGAATCCGGCTATTGTTAATGATACAATACATGATATTCCAGTGTTTCATTCCAATGAATTTATAGAACGGAACAGAGAGATGAAGGCAGAGATAGGGGTTCTCACCGTACCACCCGGAGCTGCCCAGGAGGTGTCGGATTATATGATCCGGGGTGGGGTGAAAGCTGTCTGGAACTTTACACCTTTCCGGATACGTGTGCCGGAGGGGATTGTCTTGCAAAACACCTCATTGTATGCCCACCTTGCGGTGATGTTTAACCGGTTGAACGGATAATTTTTCAGTGAATGAAGATCTTTGCTATCGGATTGAACTACGCGTCTCACAATAAAGAGATGGAACGTACGTTTCAGAGTAAGGAGCCGGTCATCTTCATGAAACCGGATACTGCTTTGCTGAAAGATGACAAGCCCTTCTTCTATCCCGATTTCTCGGATGAAATCCATTACGAAACGGAGCTGGTGATAAAGATAAACCGTCTGGGGAAAAATATAGCCGAACGCTTCGCCTATCGCTATTGGGATGAAGTTACAGTGGGTATCGATTTTACCGCACGCGATTTGCAGAGGAAGCAGAAAGAGCTTGGCTTGCCATGGGAGATAGCCAAAGGGTTTGATAATTCTGCGGCTATCGGAAAGTTTATTTCTAAAAGTGAATTGTCAGACATCCGGCAAATGGATTTCTGGCTCGATATAAATAACAAAAGGATCCAACAGGGCAATACGAAGGATATGATCTATCCTGTGGATAAAATAATTGCCTATATCAGTCGATTCTTTACGCTGAAGATGGGTGATCTTATTTTTACCGGTACGCCGGCAGGTATTGGTCCGGTGGCGATCGACGATCATCTCCAGGGTTACCTCGAAGGTCGGAAGCTGTTGGATTTCAAAATCAAATAATATTTACTCAACCGCCATATCAATACAACATGAACAGAGTAACTCTTGCTATATTGTGCTGTGTCTCCTGTGCGACGATCAATTTTTCTGCCACGGGCCAGGAGTATAACCCGATTCCGGTCGCTTTGCCTTCCTTGCAGATCGCACCCGACGCCAGAGGTGGAGGAATGGGAGATATAGGGGCGGCCAGCATGCCCGATCTCTATTCTCAATACTGGAATGCAGCCAAGTATCCGTTTATTTCGAGTGAAGCAGGTATCGCTTTTTCCTATACGCCATGGCTCAGCAAGCTGGTGGGTGGCATTCACCTACTCTATACCTCGGGTTACTGGAAGTTCGGCAACGACAACCTGAATGCTATCAGCGCTTCGTTACGTTATTTTTCGTTGGGGGATATAGAGGTGGGTAGTCTCAGTGATGAGTTCTGGCAGACTGTGGCACCTTATGAGTTCACATTTGATGTGGGTTATTCGAGAAAGCTTACTGAAACGTTCTCCGGAGCGGTCACCCTCCGCTATATCCATGCCGATTATTCCATTGGTGACGATGAAACGACACCCGGAGATGCATTCTCCGCGGATATCTCCGGTTATAACGAATCCTATTTCTATTTGGGGCGTTCAGAAGCACTTCTCGGATTAGGATTTAATATCTCCAATATAGGAACAAAAATCTCTTATGACGGGGGAAACAGCTCCATGTTCCTTCCCGCGAATTTACGGGTGGGCGCTTCATTGGGATATCCATTGGATCCGAAGAATACGCTTTCCCTCAGTTTTGATGTCAACAAGTTGCTGGTACCTACTCCGCAGTTGGCATTGGAGAACGAATCCGAGATAGAAGCACAGCAACGGATCGACAAATATCAGCAGATATCTGCTATCGGAGGTATCTTCAAATCATTTGGTGATGCTCCCGGCGGATTCAAGGAGGAGATGCAGGAGGTGATGTGGTCGTTGGGTGCAGAATATCGTTATGACAATCGATTCTCTGTCAGGACCGGTTATTACCACGAGAGCGAGTATAAGGGTAATCGGCGCTATTTTACTTTTGGCGCCGGTTTCAGGAGCGATATTTTTCAGATAGATGCTGCTTATTTAGTGTCGACCGCCCAATCGAATCCGTTGGATCAGACGTTGCGTATTTCTTTGGGCTTCGATATGGAGGGGATCAGGAATTTAATGCGATAGGGGCTATGCAGATACGGGTGGGTTTTGGTTATGATATGCACCGTCTTCAGGCAGGGAGAGAGCTTTGGATTGGAGGAGTGAAGCTTGACTATGAAAAAGGTTTACAAGGACACTCCGATGCCGATGTGCTGATCCATGCCATTTGCGACGCACTCCTGGGCGCAGCTAACCTGCGTGATATCGGATATCATTTTCCTGACAGCTCCCCGGAATATCACAATGTGGACAGTAAACTGCTCCTGAAGGATACGATGAGTTTATTGGAAGAGAAAGGGTATACCCTTGGGAATATCGATGCCACCGTCTGTGCCGAGCAGCCTAAGCTCAATCCCCATATCCCTGCCATGCAGCGGAAACTGGCGGAAGTGGCGGGAGTGAGTGAGGAGCTTATCTCTATCAAGGCAACCACCTCCGAGAGAATGGGATTTGTGGGCCGTGAAGAGGGGATTACTGCCTATGCGGTAGTGCTGGTGCAAAAATCGTAACGATGGGATTATGCCGGGCTTTGATGGGCTTGCAAGATTTGTGAGTTTTTGTGAGAAGAAGTTTTATGACCGTTTCCGGTGGCTCCTACGCAAAAAACAAGCCAAAGGCTATGGTGTACATTCCCCTTTTGCTTTTGACCTGATCACCAATGCCATTCACTCACCTTATAGTTTTTACGCTTTTTTCGATATTCCTGAGATCCTGTTTCAAAACGGACTTGATCCCTGTTTAATTGGCGGGTTCAACCATCTCTCCTTTCGCCTGGTACACTATCTTCATCCCAAAAAAATATTGGAAATCAACTCGGGAACCGGAATAAACAGTCTGTTCCTTATGGCACCTTCTTCCTATATCCGTTGTAGATGTGTGGAGCATGATGAAGAGAAAGT
>JBAYRG010000002.1:0-46838 GCA_041676805.1 Proteiniphilum sp. | reverse complement strand
GCATTATTCGCCTTGGCAATGATTTTCATTCCTCTTCCGGAAATCACGGCTGAGGGAGAGGTTGAAGAAGAAGAGGAAAATGTCAACAACGAATTGGTCATTGCGGCCAACCAGAAAAAAAGTATCTGGCAGTTTCCTCATTTGCTGCTCGGCGTATTCGCATTGTTTATATATGTGGGGGTTGAAACGCTACCTATGGCTTCGGTGATCGACTTCGCCCGTTCGATTGGTGTAGATTCGCCTGCCAGGTATTCAATGATCGGACCGGTGGGGATGATCATCGGCTATCTCATCAGTATCTTTTCACTTCAGTGGCTATCCCAGAGTAAAGGACTGATAATTTTCTCCCTGATAGCACTGATATCATCCATCCTTTTAACGGTTCTACCTCCCCATATAGCCATATACTTTTTATCGGGCTTAGGCCTCTCCCACTCTATCATGTGGGGTTGCATCTGGGGATTGACCATCACCAGTATGGGTAAATTCACCAAGTCAGCGGCGTCGATGTTAATTGTGGCATTGGTGGGTGGGGCGGCCATTCCCTTGACATTCGGGTTCCTGCTGGATGCGATCAAAGTAAGCGATATAGCCCTACCTTCTGATTTCCAGATAGCTTACCGCATATTCATCCCCTGCTATCTTTATATTCTCTTTTATGCTTTGATAGGACATAAAATCGGCAGAAAAATTTCAAAAGTGTAAAAAATTATCCCATATTTGTAGTCTCTACTTTTGTATGATAAGAGAAACAAATTAAAGTATTTTTATGATGATCAGACCCTATATTTTAGCAGAATCGAACTGGAAATCGATAAAAGAGGCCAATTATGATCTGGCAATACTTCCCTGGGGGGCTACCGAAGCACATAATTATCATTTACCTTACGCCACCGACAATATCCTCGCCGAAAACATCGCGGCCGAATCAGCCCGGATTGCATGGGAGAGAGGGGCGAAGGTAATTGTATTACCTACTATCCCTTACGGTGTGAATACCGGACAGTTGGATATAAGATTGGATATGAATATCTATCCAAGTACCCAATTGATTATCCTGAATGATATCGCAGAGAATCTCAACCGTCACGGGATCAGAAAATTAGTCATCCTCAACAGCCATGGAGGCAATGATTTCAAGACAATGGTACGTGAATTGGGAGCGAAATACCCCGACATGTTTATCAGCGTATGCAATTGGTTTAGGTGGAATGGTAGGGATAATTTTTTCGAACAGGAAGGCGATCACGCTGATGAGATGGAGACCAGTATGCTGCTCCACTTGAAACCGGAGTGGGTGCTGCCATTAGAGGAAGCAGGTGACGGGAGTGAAAAAAAATATAAAATCAAAGCATTGAGAGAGGGATGGTTCTGGGCCGAACGACGATGGTCGCAGGTAAGTCAGGATACAGGTATCGGTAATCCGATGGCGTCAACAAAGGAAAAAGGAAAGTATTTCTTTGAGATGGTTGTCGAGCAGGTGGGTGCCACGTTAGTGGAGTTGGCGGAGATCGATACAGACAATATGTATGAATAGGTATAAGGATGGGATAGACGGGGTTAAACGGATAAAATATTTTTATGATAAAATTGAAAGCATGGTAATGAGAAAAACATTTTTCATAGTATGGCTGATTTTATTAACCCCGATGGTAATGGGTGCCATCCGGTTACCCGGAATATTCTCAGACAATATGGTATTTCAGGGAAACAAGGAGATACGTCTCTGGGGGTGGGCAGATCCGGGAGAAAAGATTAGAGTGTCATTCAATGGACAAGTCCGGAAGGTGAAAACGACTAAAGACGGAGAATGGACGACCACGTTGAATCCTGAAGAATATGGTGGTCCATATATTTTACGTATCGAAGGAAAAGATCAGCTCATTGAGTTGAATGATATTCTCGTAGGAGATGTGTGGTTTTGCAGTGGTCAGTCGAACATGGTATGGAACGTGGCGAGTTCAAAAAATGCCGAAGAGGAGATAGTTTCCGCGAAATATCCGGAAATCAGGTCTTTCAATGTGGATCGAAAAGTTGCCTTTGAGCCTACAACTGAAATAACTGGAAGATGGCAAGTTTGCAGCCCTGAAACGGTAGGTGATTTCTCGGCAGTAGCCTATTTTTTTGCCCGTAAATTATTTCAGGAGACCCATATCCCGATCGGAATTATCAATGCCTCATGGGGAGGTACGGAGATTGAACCGTGGATTAGCGGAAAATCATTCGATGCCCTACCCCACGAGTTAAAGGATCATTACAAATACACCCCGGACAATTCTCCCGACAGCATGAAAATAAAGCTGAGCACAGGAGTGATAGAAAACAACAAGGTTCAACCCAACTTATACCCTACGGTATTATATAACGGGATGGTCAGTCCGGTTGTCAATATCTCCATCAAAGGGGTAATATGGTATCAGGGAGAGAATAATGCCCACGCCGGACGTTCAGGAGATTATTATTCCTTATTTCCTTGTTTAATTCGCGACTGGAGAGCACGATGGGGATATGAATTTCCTTTTTACTGGGTACAGTTGGCCAATTATAAGCCGGAAAGTCCATTACCGGTAGAGAGCCAGTGGGCTGAATTGCGAGATGCGCAACACCATACTTTATCGCTTCCGAATACCGGTGAAGCGGTCACGATTGATATCGGCGAAGCAAACGACATACATCCCAGAAACAAACAGGATGTCGGATTGAGATTGGCATTGATCGCCCTGAACAAGACATACGGACAAGAGATCGTTTATTCCGGTCCTGTTTATAAATCAATGAATATAACAGGAAATAAAGTTATTCTCGATTTCGATCATACAGGTTCAGGCTTGATGGTAAAAAACAAATATGGTTACCTGAACGGATTTGCCATCGCGGGAGCAGATAAACAGTTTAAGTGGGCGAAAGCATATATCAACAAAAATAATCAGGTAGTAGTCTATAACGACGAAATAGCCAATCCGCTCTTTGTCCGTTATGCATGGAGCGATAATCCGGGAGATGCCAATCTCTATAACAGGGAAGGGTTGCCGGCTTCTCCTTTTCAACTATCCAACAATTAGATTTAGATATAATTTTCAAACATTGTTTAATTTCTATTTATAATTGCTTACATATTTGCTAAAACCTTTTATCTTTGCAGGCGAAAATTAATTTCATACAATTCAATGGAGAACAACAAACAACTTAATCCCACCTATAAAACTATTGTGGGAGTTCAATTCCTTTTTGTGGCGTTTGGCGCCACGGTACTGGTTCCGTTATTAGTAGGGCTTGATCCTTCCACAGCACTGTTTACCGCAGGGGTTGGAACTCTGATCTTTCATCTGGTTACGAAAGGGATGGTTCCTATTTTTTTGGGTAGCAGTTTTGCCTTTATCGCCCCGATCATAAAAGCTACCGAACTGTATGGAATGGCGGGAACGTTGTCGGGCCTGGTAGCCGTTGGGCTTGTCTATTTCCTGATGAGCGCGCTGGTTAAATGGCAGGGGGTAAAATTAATTGAGCGTCTTTTTCCGCCGGTAGTCATTGGACCGGTAATTATGCTGATCGGACTTTCTTTGGCAGGCGTAGGGGTAGATATGGCAAAAGAGGACTGGTTGCTGGCCATTATTGCCTTGGTAACAGCCATCGTGGTAAGTATGTTTGCCAAAGGTTTATTACAATTGATCCCGATCTTTAGTGGAATTATCGTAGGCTATCTGGCCGCAATGCTGATGGGAAAAGTTGATTTCTCCGGTATTGCCGCGGCTCCATGGATTGGATTGCCACAGTTTGTCAAACCGGAATTCTCATGGGGAGCAGTCCTCTTTATGATTCCGGTAGCCATTGCTCCGGTCATCGAGCATGTGGGCGATGTATATGCCGTAAGCCAAGTTGCGGGAAAAGATTTTGTGAAAAAACCGGGATTACACCGCACCTTGTTTGGTGATGGCATTGCCTGCTGTGTGTCGGGATTCATTGGAGGTCCCCCAGTAACTACCTATTCTGAAGTAACCGGTGCCATGATCCTTACCAAAGTGACCGATCCCGCAGTAATACGCATTGCTGCAATCACCGGTATTATTTTTTCGCTGGTGGCGAAAGTGAGTGCTTTTCTGAAATCTATCCCGGGTTCCGTGCTGGGCGGCATCATGCTATTGCTCTTCGGTATGATCGCGGCTACGGGGGTAAATAATATGATCAGGAATAAAACCGATATGAGTAACACCCGCAACCTGATCATCGTCTCGTTAACTCTTACCACAGGGATTGGAGGCGCTATTTTACAGGTAGGAAATATCAGCATGACGGGGATTGGCCTCTCGGCACTTATCGGAGTATTCCTAAATCTGGTTCTCCCCAAGTCGAAAGAGAAAAATGAAAATATTGAGATCGGCAACTAACCACCGATCTCAATAATAGTATTGCTATCGCCACTCATAACAAAATCATTGGTATACCGGGGAGAATTTAGTATTTCCTGATATAGCCTCACTATCTTTTTTGCTTTCTCATCCCATGAGAGTTGCTGCTGAAGCCTCTTACAATTCAGGGCTAACTCCTCCAACAACGGGCGATTGGCATAAAACAGATTTAAATATTTGGAGAAATCATCGACTGACTTTTCGGGGTTAGTGAGTGGTATTTTGCGACCAACCGTTTCATCGATTATAGCTCCAAAGCCACAGGTATCAAAACACAAAACGGGTAGACGGTTGCTTACAGCCTCCAATACCACAGTCGAAGTATCTTCACTGATGCTCGTAAAGAAAAAGAGTTGTGCCTCACGCATGGCTTGTTGTACTACAGCATGGGGTTTGTCTCCGTGCCATATCACTTGGCCGGAGATACCCAAATCCTCCGCAAGCTGTTTTGCCTCCTTCTCGCTCTCCCTATCGCCATCACCATATACATTTAAAAAGATTCGCTTATTATGGGTAGCCTCCAAGGCTTTTAGGGCCAACGTTAACTGTTTGCGAAAATAGAACCTTCCGGCCCATACCACATTGAAATCCTCGTCATAAAACCTTCTTGTCTCTACATCATCACTGATAAAGGAGCCAGTTTCAGGAATAATGACAGACTCTTTTTTTTTCTGTCTTTTTATTGCACGGTATGAATCGGGAATGGAACTGATTAGCAAATCCGCACGTTTAAACGCCTTATCGACCCTTGTATCATACTTCAACTGCAAAAGGTTGATGCTATTTTTTAGACGGTTGAAAAACTGCATCTTGATATCCGCACCTTGGAGATAAGCTGTCGGAAATTGTTTCAACCCACCGATAGGCCCCCACACAAAAGGAATGGCTTCTATTTTCCACAAATATCCCGGTTCCCTGAAGCCGATCATATTAAGTTGATGTATTATATCTATTTCCCGCACAGAAATAATCTGCCTGGCAATCTTCAATGTTTTCTTCTGCCACTTTTTATAATGAGCATAAAACCTCCAATCTCCTTGATTCCTTGCCATCTCTCTTACTCTCTCCGGTACCGGATTGTAATAGAAGTGCATATTTTCTCCCTGGGGTAAAGTAACCAGGGCAGCCTCTATTTTCTCCCGGAACTCCTCTTCAGTTATGATATGGAGTTCACAATGCTTCGCCAAGTGTATACACCAGTTCCAACCCATACCGGGTTCACTACCCCTGTCCGGGGAGCAGGCGTAAGCGTTGATAAGGATTTTTGGCTTTGTCATCTCCTGGTATTTTTATACTTACAAATAACAACGCATCATTATTATCTCACCATCCAACTCTTTCTCTTTTTCAAAACCGAATCTACTAACCAGTTTAATAGAATTGATATTTTCTTTCAGGATCAGGGCGTAGAGAGAAGATAGTCCTAATGAACGTCCATAGTCTATGATATACTGCAACATCTGCAATCCCACAGCTTTACCCCAATATTTTTTTTCACCTATATATAAAAATGCTTCCCCATCGGTGGCCGTGATATGTTTGATACCAGCCGTACCGATCGGTTCGTCATCACGCCATACCGATCGAATATAATAATCGTCCCTCTCTTTCAAGCTATTAAACCATTTCTCACGAAAATCCTTATCTGTTTCGGGGGTGCCGGTAAGCCGTTTTATCTCCGGGTCGCTTAGCCATATCCATGATTTTTCAAATACTGTCTGATCAAATTCTTTGAACTGGACATCAATAACTGTTCTAAATTCCATAATACATTTTTTTATGATTTATTCATTCTCTTCCTGATCGGCAAGATACCATTGATACATCCAACGGATACCTTCGTCAAGTTCTACTTTATATTGCCATCCCAAGGATTTTAGTTTGGATACATCGGTCAATTTTCTCATCGTGCCATCCGGTTTTGATGGATTAAATTTAATTTTACCGGTATATCCTACTATATCGGCAGTGAGTAAAGCTAATTCTTTTATGCTAATCTCTTTCCCGGTTCCAATATTGATATGGCAATTGCGAACCTCTTCTTTTCCCTTTCTCAGGTCTTCAAAGTTCACATTTTCCAAGATGAACACACAAGCGTCGGCCAGGTCTTCACTCCAAAGAAACTCCCTCATCGGCTTTCCCGTACCCCATAAGTCGAGATGATTGGAAAATATACCGATTTTATTCAAGGTAAAGACAAAATCATCGATTGTACTTTGTCCGTCGATCCCGTCTAATGATCTCCTACGTAAATCTTTTTGTATACCACTCCAATTATTTTCTTTCATACACTTAGCCAAATGCATCTTACGAATCAATGCCGGAAGCACATGACTTCTCTCCAGATCAAAATTATCCTTTGGTCCATATAAATTGGTTGGCATTACAGCGATATAATTGGTGCCGTACTGTATATTAAAGCTTTCACACATTTTGAGTCCGGCAATTTTGGCGATCGCATAGGGTTCATTGGTATATTCGAGAGGAGAAGTAAGCAAATCTTCTTCGCTGATAGGTTGTGGAGCCTCTTTCGGGTAGATGCAACTACTCCCCAGAAATAACAGTTTCCTGACATTATGCGTAAAACTTTCTCCTATCACATTATTCTGTATTTGGAGATTACGATAGATAAAATCCGCGCGATATGTATTATTAGCCACAATTCCTCCCACATACGCTGCCGCTAAAATCACATATTCTGGTCTCTCCCGATCAAAAAAATCTTTCACCGAAGTACGATCCATCAAATCCAACTCACTGTGAGAAAGACCGACAAGGTTAGTATACCCTTTTGACAAAAGATTTTTCCAAATGGCAGATCCTACCAGGCCGTTGTGTCCGGCAATATAAATTTTGCTCTTTTCATTCATTGTCGATTGCATCTTTTGCTTTTAATTTTTTCACAAATTTCATATCATGTCTGACCATCAATCTGACCAGTTCTTCAAATGATGTTTTACGAGGGTTCCATCCCAGCAGAGTTCTCGCTTTGGTGGGATCACCCAGAAGCTGTTCCACTTCGGCCGGACGAAAATATTTGGGATCTACCTCTACCAATATTTTACCGGTGGCGGTATCTATTCCTTTTTCATTCACTCCCTCACCTTCCCAGCGAAGATTAATTCCGGCTTCAGCAAATGCATAGGTACAAAATTCACGTACGGTATGCATTTCTCCGGTTGCAACCACAAAGTCTTCCGGCGTATCGTGCTGCAATATCAACCACATACATTCCACATAATCTTTGGCATAGCCCCAATCCCTCGATGCATTCAGATTACCCAGATAGAGTTTATCTTGTATACCCTGTGCGATGCGGGCCACGGCAATGGTGATTTTTCTAGTAACAAACGTTTCTCCCCTGCGCTCACTCTCATGATTAAAGAGAATACCGTTTACGGCAAACATATTATAAGACTCCCTATAGTTTCTTGTAATCCAATAACCATATAACTTTGCCACTCCATATGGACTACGAGGATAGAAAGGGGTAGTTTCCCTTTGAGGCACCTCCTGCACCAGTCCGTATAATTCGGATGTTGATGCCTGATATATTCTGGTTTTCTGCTCCAAACCAAGAATCCGGACAGCTTCCAGCAGACGAAGCGTACCTATGGCATCGGTTTCCGCAGTATACTCAGGCACATCGAAGCTTACTTTGACATGACTTTGGGCAGCCAGATTGTAAATTTCATCCGGTTGTATAGCTTGGATAATACGGATTAGGGAACTGGAGTCGGTCATATCAGCATAGTGGAGATTGACAAGCCTGTCACGGTGCATATCCCTTACCCATTCGTCGAGATAGAGATGCTCAATACGTGCAGTGTTGAATGATGAAGAACGACGGATAATTCCATGCACTTCATATCTTTTTTCTATCAATAACTCGGCCAGGAACGATCCGTCCTGTCCAGTAATACCTGTGATAAGCGCTACTTTTGTCATATTATTTTCAATTTTAATTTTTCATATCATATCATTTCTGTCGTCACTCGGCATAATACAAACCGGTTTGTTTCTGCCTCGTTCCCAAGAAAATTCACTTTTATATTTATCCGGCATTTTTATACGCTTTGTTACCAAAAAGCGTCATGAAAATTATCTTGATATCCCATATAAAATTCCATTTTTCCAGATATTCCATATCGTACTCCACTCTTTTCTCCATTTTCCAAAGCTCATCCGTCAAGCCCCTATATCCGTTGACTTGTGCCCAGCCGGTAATACCGGGTTTGACAAAATGACGGACTTTGTAGTGCTGTATTAGTGCGGAATATTGTTCGGTATGCTTTAGCATATGCGGACGGGGGCCTACCACTGACATATTACCGAGAAGTACATTAATGAACTGTGGTAGCTCATCGATATTGGTGCGTCTCAAAAAAGAACCTATTGAAGTGATCCGGGAGTCATTCAACTGTGCCTGTTTAGCGTCAGATTCTTTATTCACGGTCATTGTCCTGAATTTAAGACATTTGAATGTTTTATTATTAATCCCTGTTCTTTTCTGGAGAAAAAATACAGGCCCTTTGGAGTTCAATTTGATCAATAGAGTTATAACAGGAAATAACCAGCTAAAGATAAACAAAATGACGCCAGCAGAGAAGAGAATATCAAAAGCCCGCTTTTGAACACGTAATGTAAGGCTGTCCAATGGAATTTGCTGGGGATTGAACATCTCGAAATAACGGGCCGATTCTCTCTTTTTACCGATATGATTATAATTATTCCAATGTCCTTTCATGAGAATATAACGTACACGCAGTCCTGTCTCGTTACAAATGGAAAGTAGCTTCTTGGTATTCTCTTTGGTGAAATAGGCAGGATCGGTCACAAAAAGCATATTTAATTTATATTTTTCCGATAAATAGGCCAAATCATTCAACTTTCCCAATGTCGCAAAATCCGATTGGTAATTTTTATTGGAGAGATAGCCAGCCAATTTAAACCCCAATGAAGGATTGTCATTCAGCAGCTTGCCCAATATCAGGTCTGAGTTTCCTACTCCCAGGATAGCTACCCTGTGATGAGCATATCCGTTTTTATATCGATACTGTTGAAACTTATAAATACAATAAAAAACAACTACTTTTACTACAAAGAAGAAACTTGCATATTCCAGCAGAAATCCCTTATGATACCCTTTAGGAAGAAAGATCTCTGCCAGCACGAAGAGGGCGATAAGAAGAACGATAAACCGTATACTGAATGCTTTTACCCTTTCAGTATAGCTATCCGTGAAAAAATAATTTCTCTTTGAGTACAAAATATATGCAAAAAGCTCAGAGATATTGGCATGCATAATATAGAGATTTCTTGCCGGGAGATCCACATAGTCATACATCGGGCTATTATGATATACCATATAGGCCGATATATTTAAGAGTAATAGATCGAAAAGAAGAAAGAGAAATTTTGCTCCTGAATGATCTGTATTCATAAATTGTGATTATAAAAAATCCAATAACTTAAAAAAAGAAAAACCTTTTTATTACTCACTCCTGTTTCATTTTTGTTATTTGCGGTTGTAAAGTAACAATCTGAGGTTCTTTACCGTTACTTCGGAACTTCTCCTTCAAGATTTCCAATACAAACAGGCTATTCCCTATCAGATACCGTTTCCACATGCGCCGGGGTTCACGTATCAATCGGTAAAACCACTCCATTCCGGTATTTATCATCCATGATGGTGCGCGTTGCACTGTTCCGGCATAAAAATCAAATACTGCACCGATACAACAAATATGGCCGGCTTTCAATTGGTCGAAATGGGTAAAAGCCCATTTTTCCTGTTTGGGAGCAGTCATTCCCACAAAAAGTGTATCTGGTTCCACACGATTCACCGCATCTATCATAGCTTGATTCTCCTCATCGGTGAATTGTGATGTATACGGAGGGGAGTAACTGTATACCTGCAGGTTTGGAAATTCTTTTTTTGCTCTTTCTTCGATCAGATTTAATGTCTCTTCCGAACTTCCCAGAAAAAAACATTTTCCTTTTTTTCCATCTACCCGTTGCATCTCATAGCGGAACAGATCATCACCGGCTATCTTCTTTATCTTTTTCCCTTGTAGCAGCCGCACAGCCCATACCATACTGATTCCGTCAGGGAGTAACATATCACTGGATTGAAGTGCCTCACGGAAAATAGGATCTCTTTTAACCGTATTGAACGAATGAGCATTGAGTGTGGTGATTAATTTTTTTGAAAAGGGCAATTCCTCAAGTCCTCCATTATACAATTTAAATTGTTGCAACATAATTTTAATTTTTAAACATTGGATATTTTAATTTAATCTAATCATATTACACATACAAACTATTCAGGGTTTCAATGTAAAGGTGTAACGAAGAGAGGTCTCACCACGATGAATTTCTTTAAATCTTAACAGGCCTATGTTGGGTTCTCCGTCAAGGCTGGAAGTGCCAAGATCAATGTATTGAAATCCCATTTCCTTATAATAGTTGTAGCTATTCATATACATCGAATCTATAACTCCCAAGTTTCGTTTTTCCAGGTCACCTCCCATAAATATGCCTTGCACAATTGTCTTATGCGCACGGTATAAGACCGCGGCTCCTATGCAACTCCCATCCTTTTCCCTGATCGCAAAAAAGTCTACAGGGAAGATATCCATCACCTCCATAATGTCTTCAAAAGTCATATATATCTTACGGCCTAACCCTTCACGGTTTCTCTGCACCACCCTGTACACCTCTTCCATTTCATCCCTTTCTTTCACCACTGAAAATAGAAGGCCGTTTTTGACTGCTTTTCTACAAATCCGTCCGGTCTCGCTCTTAACCCATGTTCCATCATACTTATTCAAATTAACGTAGTTAGTGATATCAGGCGTTTCCATCTTAAATCCAAGCCGGATAAATGCGTTTACCAGTTTGGCATTCATATTTTCCTGATACAGGTCGGGAGGGAGTGTGATCAACATCTTCTCCAATCTTTTGCTGAAGACATATTCCTTCAGATCGGACAAAAACTCCTGTATCAGATCATAATCTATGTATTCATGCGTGTAATGAAATCCTCCAAACGGTGCTGAGAAAGGAGATCGAATCACCCCTTCTTTCAATCCCACCAAAAGGCCGATGGAAGTGCATTTATCACTCATCAGTCGAATTACCCTCTCTTGTTTCTTTTCATTAAGAGCTATAAAAGCTTCCGTGATATAGGGATGCGGGTCGGTTCTGAAATGTCTTCTATATTCTTCTTTTGATACTTCTACAAGCATTTTTCTTCTTTTTTATTGTATAACTTCCTGTAATATATAAAGTAGTCTTTTCTCGAAAACAGACAGGGTGAACTCTTTTTCATATTTGATCCTGCCGTTCCTCCCCATTTGTTTACGCAATGCCGGATTGGATATCAATAACTCAATTCTTCCAGCCAATTCTTCCGCGTCATCGTAGTGAGAGAGCAGAAAACCGGTTCTCCCCTCATCCACCATATCCGGCATTCCCCCTTCATAAGCGGTTATTACTGGCAGGCCATGCTGCATGGCCTCTAATACCACCAATGGGAAACAGTCGTATCGTGAAGGCAGGACGAATAGGTCGGCCTGTTCAAAAGAGATCTCTTTCAACCGTCCATACCGTTTGCCGAGATATTTCACCTGTTGGGTCAAATCTTTTTCCTGTACAAATGTATTGAATTGTTTTTCACTCACATCTCCTTCTCCTCCAACATAATTACACTGAAACAGATATCCTTTGTCTCTCAGTATTGCACAGGCTTCCACCAGTACGAACACTCCCTTTTCCTCAATAAGATTCGAGAGAAAGAGAATATTGAATCGCCTGTTTTCGGGTAGAGTTAATAAGGGTGCGCTTGGTTGATAATCTTTTATGCCGTTTGGACAATAATAGACACGATTTTTCGGCACATACGCTTCTATGTCATAATAGAGATGTTTGGAAAGTAGGATCACATATCTGTTTTTAAATATGAAGCGATAAAGGATATGATTCAACTTTTTCTCTTTCGAGAGAATAACGCCCTTATTATGAATATGATAAATAATTCTCACCCGAAAAAGGTGTAACAAGGAGATTAACACAACATCCTTATATAATCCCGCTCCGGTGGTAGTCAACGCATAATAACAGAGATCGGGTTTTCGATGCAACAATTTGCTCAACAATTGTAGCCAGATTATCACAAAACGAACGATCTTCGCCGGATTGGTCTTGCCACTCTCGCTCACTTTTCGTGACAGGATCAAGTTGATGTATCGTCCATGAAACGAACTATTGATGATACTGCTCATTTTCACCAACTCCCCAACTATAGACGAGCCATGTACCGGAGGTGGCAAATGGAGCATAAAAAGAATATCTTTCCTTGTCTGGCTCATAACATCTCAGTATATAATATTTTTTTCCATTCCTGCAGGAAAGAGTGCCGTTGCTCTTCCATCAAAGGGGGTTTACTGTCCAGTGAAATACCTTCAACAGCTTCCAAATCGTCGATATAGTGTTGAAATTTGTCATGTACATCTCTGCTATCCAGGGGGTTAAATACAATTCCATTCTCAGGGGTAACCAGACTCGATGCTCCGGCGTAGCAGGAACAGAAAACTTTTATTCCAAAGATCAATGCTTCATTCACTACCGCGCCAAATGTTTCCGACAAGCTGGGCAATACGAAACCGGAAGCACACGCATACCAGCCATAGAGTTCCTCAGACTGGTACTTACCCGGCAGGATCACTTTCTCTTCTATCCTCTTCTCTTTTGCGATCATTGCTATTTGCTCCCTTTCCTTTCCTTCTCCGACCAGTACTAACCGGATGTCGTCACGAGATACAAGGATTGGAGCAATATTCTTCAGGAATAGCGGCAATGCCTTCTCCGGAACAAAGCGTCCCACGAAAAGGATTGTCTTCTTTCGTTCCAATCCATATTCCTCAACATAACGGTTGGCAAACGACTCAATTGTAGCAACCTCTTTTCTCAGACGTTCAGGCAGTTGCAAAATAGGCGACACAATCAATTTTTTTTCATCTATCTTTAAATGATCCCGGTAAAAACCTGCCACCTCTCCCGACATCACCACCATAAAATCAAGCTGCTTCACCAATATATTCCTGACCCACTTACGTAGAGTAGACTGCACATTATTGCAAATATCAAGGCTATCGTCAATGAAAGAGCCAACTTTCTGCCTGATAAGTCCCACTCTCTTTAGCATGACAAGGTACTGGGTAGTCAGTGAATATTCAAACCCCATCACTATATCGGGATTGCCTTCTCTTATTTTGCGCAGCATGCCGAAACGGAATATACGTCTTCTATAGCACAGCCCACTCAATAGAAAAGAGATCCTGAACTGGCATGCGTCCCTCAACTTTTGCTGGTCCATATTAAAGTTCGACAGGTCTTCCATGAGAAATACCACTTCGAGGTCGACCAGTTCATTCAATAAATTGAACTGGTCGATCCGGTACGGAGCGAGCGCGGGATGAAAAATCATCATCCGTTGTCTGGATGTTCGTGCTTCTTTTATCATAGCGGAGCTTTTTTCATCTTTTTAGTGTGATCCCATATTGTCGGGAACAAGGTCTTCATCCATAACATAATAAATGAATAGGGCACGAACAGGGGAAAATGTCTTCCTATATAATACAAATACTCTTCGTATGCCAATCCTTTGGGACTCTTCAGGTAAGCGATCCGATCCTTCAACGGATATTGGCTGCCTTTCCAGTTTCTCCCGTGATCGTCTGCACATACACCGCATATTCCGGGCGCAAGAAATACCGGTATTTTTTTTCTTGTGGCCTGGAAGGAATAGTCATAGTCGGCAATGCCATGGGTGAAACGATCATCGAAGATACCGATCTCGTCTACCACCTCTTTACTCACCCAAAGCACGTTTGCGTTGGTAATACCACATGCTTGCGGTCGCTCTGCGGGAGAAAGCATATTCAACCTCACCACCAACAGATAGTCATTCACCTTGGATCCCCCATAGGTCACTTCCCCGTTTCCATCAACCGTGACACCGGAATAGATACCCGACTTGCCGGTTTCTTTCAATGAAAAGGCTTCGGCTTCCAACAGGTTCATAAAAAAATCGGGATACAACTCCACATCGTCATTGAGCAGCAGATAAGCATCATACCTCTTTTCCCGCATGGCTGTCGCCCACGCCAGACGCATTCCTCCTGCCCAGAATAGATTCCCGTCACCGCTTATTACTCGCACCTGCGGAAACAGTTCCTCAACAGCATCTCCCGTACCATCAGTAGACCCGTCGTCCGTCAAATAGAAATCGAGTAGGTATTCCTGTGGAATTGTTGCCTGAAATAATGAGGTGAGACAATCGATTGTCTTAGCTTTTCTGTTGTGGCACGTTAGTAATACCGCTATATTCCGTTTTTCCATACTTGTTTTTTTTAAAAAGAGATTGCTGAAAGCGAACGTAACGCACATCGAAGATGCCCCGTGCCCAAATCGTGATATCCTTATTCGACATATTCCTGAAAGACTCCGAGAAGCATAATCCCAACATCACCATCAACATGAAATAGTTAAGACTGAAATCATTCACATCTTCTATCCACGAATAAAGCCAACGAAATGCCACATAGATACCCAGCATCTTCGCATAAATATTCCTCGATCTATTGACGGCCAGAAAAGATGCCCAGAAGAAAATCAACGTGTAGAGTATCACTCCTACTATACCTGTCCAGGTAAACACGTTGGCCAATCCGATCTCGTTTGACAAACGTTCATTTCTTCCGGTTAATTCCGCCGCTATTTCTCCGAACGCATAGGAGTCATTTCCCCGTGCCGGCGTACGTCCCAGCAACCAATAATTATTATGGACTGCCGACCCCAGTACCTCCTCATATATGAAAGTCCTGCTATCTGCGATAACGCTTTGTTCAACACGTTCACCCAAGTGATCGGCTCCCACGGAAGTATAATCGCCTTTGATGTACTCGTCCATTTTAAAGACGTTGAATACTCCGGCAACTCCCAAGATAAAAAGCAGTAGCGGAATTACAAACAGCGACACACGCAATATTTCCATTGTCTTAACTGAAATCCTTTTTCTGAAATAATAAAATAAAAGGACTAAGAAAGGCACAGAAAATTTAATCACATTACTTCGTGCACTCAAATCAGCCATAACAACTATCACCGTGAAAATCAACAATATTATTCTCTGTTGTTTGGTCAACACCGGTAAAAACAATATTAAAAAGGTAACCGGAATAAGATAGAAGCCGAAAGCATCTGTTCTGATGACCAACGCAAACACCAGAAATAATGGCATTACATATTTTACGAAAAACGACAGTAACGACTGCACTATCATTTTATTGGTCGCGGAAAAAATCACAATGGGCAACATCAATGCCATAGCATTACCCGTCAGTCCTTTCCAATCCCAATACATTTCAGCAGCAAACATTCCCCTTATAATACAAACGAGATTCCATAACAGATAAATCCAGACAATAAGCATATTATCCTGGTTTCTTTTATCGAAGAAATAGTATCTTGAAAGAAAAAAGACTATCAGTATTAAAAAAGAAATACTCCACCATACTGTTGTATTATTCAGAAAGCCAATCATAGGCACTCCCGGCTTAAAATAGGGTAAAACCGAATAAACGGCCAATAGAAAAATAATAATAGGGATGGTATGGCTGATGATCTGTTTATTTACTCTGTTCATTTATACTCAATTAAAGATATTTGACATTAAAATCCTGTTTATTTTCCGATAGATTCCCACACGATATTCATTACTTTCTTTTGGATTAATATGATTTTACTCCATTGAATTTCATATACCAATAGAAGAGACTTAGTTTTCGCAACAAAAAATCGCCCCTAACTCCGTTAATTCCTTTATATTTAAACCTAAGCCATGTTTCATAATAGACCGACAAGTCGAGTGGATTAAAAATATTCAGATATTTTTTCCGGTATTTCTGGAATATCCTGAAAGCCTCTCTTTCTCGCCGATCCTCCATTTTCATATTTCGGGAAATAGATTCTCGATGTATCCGATACGCCACAGTGGGTTTTTCCATATAATAAAGTTTGACTCCTACTCCCATTATCTTGATCACCATTACCGTATCCTCATAGATACGAAAGTCTTCATCAAAGTAATCTATTTTTTCAACCACCTCTTTTCTGCAAAAAAAGGTAGGCACATTCAAAAAGGCCGGCCATCTGACATAAGCTTTCAATTGTTTTCTCACCGAAGAAAAACCAGTTATAAAATTAACTCCTTCATTGATCACCTTATCCCTTATCAGCAATCCCTCTTCATCGATCTCCTGTACATCAGAAACGATAAAGGATGCGTCAGGATAATTTAGCGCATATTCCATGTTGTCGGCGATACAATTCTTCAGCAGGATATCGTCTCCCGAGATGGTTTTCAACCATTCTCCCTGCATCGCTAATAAACCTCGATTACAATTGGCAGGTATTCCGGTATTCTGCGGTACGGTAATTAATTTTGTCGCTGCAAAACGATCACTATTTTTTCTTAACCAATCCGAACAGATTTGAACAGTATTGTCTGTTGAGCAATCATCACTTATCACCAGTTCTAGATTCTTCCATGTTTGGGCTTTCACACTTTCCAGTGTCTCCAACACATATCTGGCACTGTTATAAGTAATCATCACTACCGATACTAAAGGATTATCTGTTCTCTGCATATCTATTTCTTTTTAATTCGTTGTATACCATTTTTAATAATTTCTCGCAAGCCGATTCTTTTTTCCAGTTCTTTGTAGGAATACCACGCCGAGATGCCGACAAGCAAAAGACCGGGCAGATACAGGTAGGGTTGCCGGACCAAGCTTACGACGACAAAACAGGAGAGCGCGAGTAGGAACTGGACGAAAAAGATGACGATTAATGACCGGTGGAAGGAGAATCGGAACTTTACTTTGGCAATCAGGTACACCTGTATGAAATAGAGCAAGTAACTGGCTAAAAATGCTATTCCGAGCCCGGTCAACCCTGCCATATAATATCCCAGCATATTAAATCCCAATCCATAAACACTGGTAATCAACTCATTCCAGAAAAATAGCTTGGCAGCCCCCTTTGCCAGAAAAATGAAAGCGATTGCCCAGCTTAAAGCTTTGAAAAAAATTCCCAGGGTAGCCCAATAGATCATACCGGTAATGGCCAAGAACTGGTTGGAGTATAAAATGATAATGGCCCAGTGGAGAAACAGGAGAAAACCGATCAGGATAGGACCCAGAATAAGCAGGGCAATCTCTGATTGCTGGTTGATCTGCTCCTTGCACTTCTTATTATCGGCTGCCACGAGCGACAGACGGGGATAATAATCGGTACCCATGGCAGTAAAAATCATTCCCACGTAAGTGTTGATAATGGTGAACCCCGCGCTATAGTAACCAACATCCGCTATATCACCCACACGGTTGATAAAGATGCGGATGAGATAAGCAACCACCAAGGCGACCAAACCACTCATGCTGATCATGAGACCCATGACCATCATACTTTTACCTTCCGTAAGGATAGTAAAGCGTGATACTACTTTCTTTCCCACCGTTATATTCCTGGTGAAATACCAAGTGAAGAAAAAGGTTGAAAAAGCGGTAATGATGATTACAGGCACGATCCCTTGCTCTCCGAATTTATAATAGAGAGGGACAGTGATAACCAGTCCAGCAAGACTGCCATATACATTGGCTTTTGCCAACTGTTGAAGTTTACGGAGTCCCTGCAACAACACCATCTCTCCGGTAGTCAACTGGTTTAATAAAAGAGTAATGGATATCCATACGAATGCCAAGGTGTACTCCTTGTTTCCGAACGTAAACTGACTGAGCCAAGGGGAGAAAAGGAGTGTCACCAATGCTCCCAGGATTCCGGTAACCCATACCAGTCGTTTTAGCACGGCAACCACAGTGCCCAAGCGACTTCGATCATCTTCAGCGTTGGCTTCTGAGATATACTTGACAGCACTCGTACCCAACCCGAAATTCGTCAATCCCATCACCAATCCCGTAGTAGAGGTGAGCAGGCCCACAACACCCATACCGGCGGGTCCCAGTAATACTGCCACAAATTTCGAGCGTATCACTGAAATCACGATCTGGAAAAGCTGCACTCCCCCGAAAAGGGAGGTAGCCTTCATAATCTGCCGGTATGAATTTCTTTGTTCAGTCATTTTCTCCTTAATACTCTATTCTCAACAAAATGCATTAACCGCATCCACAACTATTTTTATTTCCTCATCCGTAATGTAAGGGCTGATAGGCAAACTAAGCACTTCTGCATGAATCTTCTCGGTAACCGGAAGATCCATATCATTCCACTCGATGTATGCCTTTTGTTTATGAGGAGGCACCGGATAGTGAATCAGGGCCTCTATCCCCCTGTCGTGAAGATATTCCCGAAGTGAATCACGCCGGAGAGAACGAATCACGAACAGGTGAAAGACATGCGCATCCCAATCGGACACCTTCGGCAAGATCACCTCCGGGTGCCTGATATTCTCCATGTAGTATCGTGCCACCTCCTTACGTCGCCGGTTATCCTTATCCAATCCGGTCAGTTTCACACCCAAGATCGCTGCCTGTATCTCATCAAGCCTGCTATTATATCCCTGGTAATCGAATATATACTTGACGGTTGAGCCATAATTCGCCAGTGACCTCACTGTTTCATCCAGCAATCGGTCTGAGGTGGTGACAGCTCCTCCATCTCCCAGCGCGCCGAGGTTTTTACCGGGATAGAAACTATGTCCCGCCGCATCTCCCAAAGAGCCGGTGGTCTTTCCATTGTACTTACAACCGGAAGCCTGCGCGTTATCTTCTATCAGTTTCAAATTGTACTTCTGACATAGCTGTCCAATCTTCTCGCTATATGCGCATTGCCCATACAAGTGCACTATCATGATCGCTTTTGTCCTGGGAGTGATTGCCGGTTCAATTTTCGTATCGTCGATTTGGTAACTATTGATATCGGGCTCCACCAGTACCGGCACTAACCGATTGTCGGTGATGGCAATGATGGAAGCGATAAAGGTGTTGGCAGGCACGATAATCTCATCCCCTTCGTGCATGACACCCATCTCCATGTATGCCCGCAGAATAATCCGCAATGCATCCAGCCCATTGGCTACTCCTACGCAATGCTTCGTGCCGATATATCGGGCATATTCTTTCTCGAATCGGGCAATCTCTTCTCCAAGGAGGTACCAGCCGGAGTCGATTACCCGCGACGCAGCCTCATGGATCCCGAGAGAATACAGTCCGGTTATTTTTTGTATGTCAAGGAATTTTATCATATTCAGTCATTGTTAGGACGTTGAAATGCTCCTATTTACTCTTTTATGTCCGCTTATACTTTTTAAATTCGTTGTAATCTCTTATATAGTCTTCTTCCGAATACTCTGTCGATGCCAACACCAGGCAGACAGAACCGGAAGAGAAGTTGTCCAACTCCCTCCAGATACCGGGCACAACCAAAAGCCCCCTGTATGGCCGGTTGATGGTAAAAGTCCTTCTCGATTCACCGTCGTCAACCGTCACATCAAAACTGCCACTGGCAGCCACAATAAACTGCTGCAATTCCTTATGCGCATGCCCTCCCCTGGATTCACCTCCAGGCACATCATAGAGATAATAGACCCGCTTGACATCGAAAGGAATGGTTTTGGTATTCTCCACTACACTAATATTCCCCTTTTCGTTATGATGCTTGTCTATCTCCAGCATCGAGCAATCATAAATATTCGTCTTCTTCATAAGTTCTCTTTTTATATGCCCGCTTCCTTGACTAATTTTGTAAATAGTGCGTAATCATAAATGTAATCATCTGGATCAAAGCTGATCGAGGCCAACACCAGCGCCAAAGAATTGGTGGAAAAATTCTGCATTTGCCGCCAGGTGCCTTTGGGAACGTATAGCCCGTAATATGAGCGGTTCAGAGAATAGGTCTTCCTCACCCTTCCATCGTCCAGGCTGACATCGAAACTTCCCGACAATGCCACAATAAATTCCTGATTTTGCTTATAGGCATGACCTCCACGCACTTCTCCACCCGGCACATCATATATCCAGTAAGTACGTTCAATTGTAAAGGGTATATGGTTAATTCCCTCAATGATAGAGAGGTTACCCCTTCTGTCGAAAATCTTGGGAAGCTGTATAATTTCAGATTTATCCAATTCCATTTTTGCTGCTTATTTTAAATATGTCACACATCATCATACGTTCCGTCTATAAACGGTGAGGCTCGACAATCTTTCTGCCACGAAACTCTCAGGAGTCATCCACAACCGGTTATCCGTACCCGTATCCATACTTTTTATATAGGCCATACCGGTAATCCCTGCCGTTTAGATTGACGGAATTGAGTATGAAATAGATCTTCTTGAGTTTATTCTCCTGATAGTATCTATCCACATCTTCTATATACTTTTTTGGCGTTACGCCTGCACGTGCAATAAACAGGTTCACATCTGCAATCCGGTTCAATAAAAAGCCGTCTGATACCATTCCCACCGGCGCCATATCCACAATGATAAAATCATATTCACTCTTTAAATCATTGATAAATTCATCCAGTGCCGGTTTTGCCAGCAATTCGTTGGGGTTTGGAGGAACAGACCCTGCCGTAACGACAGAAAGGTTCGGATGAATTCCGGATGGTTTTATCAACTCTTTTTTATCTAAATAGCCAGACAGGTACAGCGTGATTCCCTCTTTGCTGTCCAAGTTCAATTGTTTGGCTAATTGGGGTTTTCTAATATCAAGTTCAACCAATACTACCTTTTTATCAAGTAATGCCAGACTCATTGCCAGATTGATGGATACAAACGATTTTCCTTCCCCACTGATGCTCGACAGCGTATTGATCACTTTCTTATCCTTACCGTCAATAACAAACAAGAGGTTGGCACGCAAAAGTCTCAACATCTCATTAAAGCTGTCGTTACTGTTCTCCTTCACCAGGAGAGTCTCTGCCTGGCCGGTGCGGGGAATTTCTCCGAGTAGCGGGATAGATGAGATTTGTTCCAGTTCTTCTTTGTTGTCTAACTGATAACGAAGCAGGTCTCTTATCTTGATGGCAATTATGGGCAGGATCGACCCAAGGACAAAAAATACCAATAAGAGAATTATTTTTTTCGGCCAGACGATTCTCGTTACACGTATGTTATCAACAAACTTGGAATTAGGTTCTACCGCTGTCATGTTCATATATCTTTCCTCTTTCTTCTGAAGCAGATAGAGGAACAACTCCTCTTTGATGTTCTGTTGGCGTTTAATATCGGAAAAAGCGCGTTCCTGTTGTGGAATTGCCCTGATTCGGGCATTATTCCGGGAATACTCGGTATTGATATCCCGCAATTGAATCTCCAGATTGTTTTTTTCGTTCTGCAAACCGGAAAGGACTGAACTGAAAGTAGATTCCAACTGATTATTGAGGTTGATCATTGATTGATTGCTGCTGGAAGCAATCCGTGAGAGCTTATTCCGCTCCAATACCAAGTCATTGTAGGCAGTGATCTGCGAGTTCAACACAGTGCTATGTATACCTGAGTTAGCCGGGATAAGCTGGCTGTGGCCGCTCTTCTGCTGTACAAAACTTAATAAACTCGAGACAATACCATATTGTGATTCAACATCCATCTTCCGTTGGCTCACACTCGCCAACTGCGAATTATAGAGATCTGCCTGAGAGGCAATGTCGGTCAATCCCCGCGATTGTCTGAACTCCTGTGCCTGGTCTTCCACATTACTTAGTTCATTACTCAGATTAGCAAGATGGGTGTCTATAATCTTCGCTGTTTTTTCGGCCAGCTCCAATTGCTCTCTGATTCCACGCTCATTATACGCTTCAATATATTCTTTCAGGAATTCTATCCCCAATGAAGTATTAAAAGATGTTAATCTGATATCTGCTACCGAAGAATTTTTAGAAGTCAACTCTATTTCCAAGGAGTTTAAAAAATTGTCGGCCACATCCAAAGGTTGTTGGATCAGTACTCTGATATACCTTTCCTTTACCGGATCTATAATCCCTTTCACAAGTTGGATCTCACCAAAGGGCAGCCTCACGATTGTATCGCTCGAAGCAACCTTTACCCTGTACTTGTTTCTCTTATACACTCCGGTAAACAGCAGAGTGCCATCCGGACTGCTCATCAGATTGAATTTAATATCATCCACCAAGGCGTTCAGTTTATCTTCCTGCATCTTTATCGTGACAGGCAATTCATCTCCGTATAAAACAGCCGTTTCCCGCTTGGGTGAGTTCGGAAAAATTTTATTCAAACCTAACAGGGGTGTCATCTCGGTATAGGTGGCATACAGGTCAAGTTTCCTGACCACACTCTCCGCAACCAATGACTTCTTCAGAATCTCCACTTCATTACCCACATTATTCCGTCTTGTTATTATACCCATATCCCGGACTATGTTCAACTCTGTAGTTCCTCCTAATTGATCATCTTTGAACAGGATAGAAGTGGTAATTTCATATTTCGGTAAGGTAAAATAGATATAAACTGCAGCAATGGCAAGAGAGAGGAGAATGGATATGATAAACCATTTCCAATAAGATAAATATTTCGTTAGTATGGCCATCACGTCAATCTTTTTTCCTGACAACGTGATAAACTCTTCTTCGACCTCTGAATATTTGTTCATTCTTTTATTTTTGAATAATTATTTAGACAATGCAAAAATGGTGACTCCCAGCGTGGCCAAAGAGATCAATACAGATATGGTGGATATCCTATAGCTCTCTGCTGCACCAAACCTTGAGGAATTGGCTTTCGTCTGATTGGGTTCTACATACACTACATCGTTCTGTTCGAGAAAGAAGGCGGGTGAGTTAAACAATCTCTTATCATTGAGGTTCAAAGTATAAATAATCCTTTCTCCATCTTCATTCTCTCTCAACACTTTCACATTATCACGCCTGCCGTATATAGTTAAATCTCCGGCTATGGCCAGTCCTTCAAAAATGGTCATTCGTCCGTTTGTCGTCTCAAATCTCCCCGGCCTAAGCACCTCTCCCAACACATTCACAGAATAGTTTGTAATCCTGACAGTAATCACAGGCATCTCTTCCATGAAGAAGGGTTTCAGCTTCTCTTCTATATTCTTTTCCAATTCCCTAACACTCAACCCTTTCACGCTCATCTTACCCAGTGATGGGAAATTAATATTTCCCTCACCGTCCACTAAATAATTTTGCAAGGTGGGTTGAGATTGAGTATAGCTTAACGTTGCGTCGAGCTGCGGCATGATGAGATTGTACCTCCTTGATGCTTCGGGTTCACTGCTTACTACGGTAATGGAGAGAATGTCTTTTGGTTTGATACGGGCATCATATGTTACGCTCCCCAGCGTATTCTGTCCTTGGCTGATTTGCTGGAAATAGGAAATATCTTTCACCTGTACACACGAAACAGAAATGTAAGTGAAGAGTAGCAAATAAATACATTTTTTCATTTTCATTAATTTCTTGGGGTAATTACACAATAACGCCATATCATGTCGAAAAAAGGACATATATTGTGCAAAAACCGAAAACTGTGATTTTGATCTTTATAAACAATAATAAAATTTCACTCTGTGCACCGCCAATACTCTTAACTAACTTAGTTAAGTAGCGCAAATATATATTTGAAATGGATTGTTTGCATCAAATAATTACTTACATAATATTACAAAAATATGCTTATGATCAGTAGAATCGTTTCTCATATTCATTTTGAAGGGATTGCTTTTTTATATTCATTCTAAATAATGAAATTTTTCCGTTAATGCAATTTAAAACTTTCTAATATGCACAAAATAGAGAGCTATCGCTTTGTTTTTTAACATGATGATAAGAAAATAAAAGTGTATATTTGCACTGAAATCAAACGACGAGCTACATTGAAAAGGTTACTTTGGATGGAGGTAACTTTCAGGAAAATCATGCATACTCTCCCGTTTTACAGCTGTCGGGATATCGTTATGGCTATTTTCCATCGAATGGATCCATATCAGTTTGGCTTATACTTTTTGAAACACTATTTTATTTAAACACACTATTAATTTAAAAGGAGAAAAAAAGGATGAAACTACAAAACATCATTTTAGGCATGGTATTCCTATGTCTTTCCCCCTATATATCTTATGGTCAAGGGGCCAGGTATACGGGATCATACAGCAAGTCCGCAGCAATTCAGCATGTAAGGAAATCTAATTTTGTAATTGAAGGGTTGGATTTTTCTAATGTCAACGGAGATATTATAGCTCTTTATGATTGTGAAAATGTGACCATAAGGAACAACAGGTTCACGTCATCCAATAAAAGAGGTATTTACCTATATAATTGTAAGAATGTGACAATGATCGACAACACATTTGAGAATGTGCATACAGCATTGGTCGCATCTACGTCGCAAGGGGTCGTATTCGAATACAATGACATATACAATGTGGGTGGGCCGTTGGCGTTATCGAATGACACCAACAACGGTTTTGTCGCCCAGTTTATCATGGTGACCGGAGCCGGCAACAGTATCAGTTACAATGCAGCTGAAAACATTTATGGAGAAAGTTCTCCCGGTGATCTTATCAACGTGAACCAATCGCATGGAACAGCACAAAGCCCTATCATTGTCAAAGGGAACTGGTTTAGAGGAGGTGGCCCATCGCCCTCCGGAGGTGGAATCCTCATCGGTGATCTCGGCGGCTCTTACCAGATCGCGGAAGAGAACATCCTTGTAAACCCGGGGCAATACGGTATGGGGATCGGAGGTGGTCATAACATGATATTGAGAAACAATAAAGTATTTGCCAAAAGGCAGGACCATAACAACGTAGGTTACAGTATCTGTAACTGGTCGGAAGACGCTTCGGGAAAATCCTATGGCATCACGTTCGAGAAAAACATCGTTAATTACTCCAACCGTAATGGGGAAAGTGGCAACTCCTGGTGGATTTACCAGAATATGGAACCGGTAGCGGGTAAGTCAACCAACAAATACGATCCGACTTTAACTGCCTCCATTCTTCCGGAGAAACTCATTGGAAGGGCACGATCGTCATCAATACCCGATAATCCTAACGAGGGGTCAACACCTTTGCCTGAAGAAAATCCTGATCCTGCTCCTGAGAAAAAACCTGATCCAGTTCCCGAAAAGGAACCCGGTAACAGTAATCAAGATAAAGAGACGGATAATCCGGATAATTTATTTCCAGAAATAAAAAACGATCCTTCAATCATGATTTATCAAGATATGCTTGGCCGTATTTGCATAAACATCAGTGGGCGCGTACTTCCATCGGCAACATTTATTGCGGCCAATGAAAAAGGAGAGATTGTATATCAACAAGGATTAGCCCGTTTTCACACCGTATTGCCGGAAAAACCTAATCCGGGAAAGTACATCCTGTTTGTAAGTAATGGCGATAAAGCCTTCATGAAAACGTTTGTTTTTCGTTGATCCGCAAACTATATCTATTTTTCCATATTTACAAGGTACACGCGGTGTAACGAAAGAGTATGCAATCCTTCCTGAACACCGGCTTGATGCAAATAATCACTACATCATTACAAAACAATTACATTATTATCACAACAACCGTATAGAACGGGCAGTAATCTAATTGCCTATAAGGATATAATTATCTGCTGTTCTTATACATCTAATTATACAATAATCGTATGAAAAAAATTATTTATTTATTGGGAATCCTCACTCTTGGCATCATTGCTTCCTGCGAACGCGAAGTAGAAAGTGCTGCAATTATAGATGCCCCCAAATTGGTTGAGATCGCAGGCCAATGGGAAGTAAATGCTTATAACGATTCAATTCTTATATATGGCCCGTTTAAGGTAATCACCCTCAAGGAGAGCTCTACAGGAAACGACTCAATCACTGTTCAGGATGCAGAAGTAAAATTCTGGAAATTCCAGGTAAAAGCAGCTGTAGACGAAAAAAACGGCACTTTCCAAACAGAATTGTCTGAGTGTGAAGTCAGCGAGGAAAGTATCGGAATAAAAATATCTAATGGAAAGATAGTAAGTTCCGACAGCATCTATTTCGAGATACAGTTTGAGGATGATGAGACTCCCTATGGGAATATCTACCAGTTAAAAGGGCATCGTTTAAACTAAAAATTACCCTTGTGCAACAGAAGCAGTATGGGTAACAGGTTGATCAACCTCTTGTTTATTCACCAACTCCTTTAATCTATCCACTAACTGCTTCTTGTTGATTATATCCAGTTTCTTGTTGATGCGGTGAATCGTCACAAATACCGCATCCAGAGTCCGGTTAGTAATTGAAGCTATATCCTTGCTGTCCATATCGTTCACAAGCAATCCGCAAAGGATTACCTCACGATGGGACAGTGAGGGATACGCTTTCTGTATGATCCGTAGCTCCCTTTCATAATAGACCAGGTCGTCTAACGTAAGTTGTTGGTTTTCTTCCCTGAAATATTTTTTCATCAAATTTTCATGCAGGATCTTGCCAGTTCTGTTCAAGTAAGGTTTCAGTTTAGCAACCTCCTCTTTTACCGAATAGAGTGACGAGATAGAAGCCACCGAATATTTTTCGGACGCCTTTGAAAAATGAATGATATATATTTTCCCTAACACTACGTTGTCGATACGAGTCAAAGAATAATTCATAATCTCATGCTTGCCATTGAAAAGAATGACATGCACTTTCTGATCGTTTATGATATCTTCATTGATTCTTTTGTAACAATCTCCTAAATAAGGATTGATCTTTCTCCATGTTGTAAGGTCGAATACTTCTCTTTCGTTCATTCCAAGCGTTTCATAAGCGCGCCTGTTTAGCATAACCTCCTCTTTTGAAGGAATATAAACGGCGGTTGGATATGGAATTTGGTTAATATCGACCACAATTTTATTGTCAGATTGGCATTCCTTACCAACCTCGACTTGAAATTTTCGGGTTTGCATTATACTGTGACTTTTAATGTTTGTCGCAAATATATAACATATCGTCTGAATTTAAACATAAATTAAGCAGGAAAAAACCTTACAAAAACTTACATACACCAATAATACTGCAACAAATAATTGATTATAGAATATTTATCGGGATCTTATTTTTTATCTCATCTCAAAATTCACCTATTATTTTATCATAAATTTCCAACTGTTTTCGAAGTACTTTCTCCTGTTCATTTCTTTGTAGTGCCCTGTTTCTGGATTTTACCGATAATTTCACACTCAGTTCCTGGTCGGTAATAATTTTTTCTATCTGTTCCGCACATGCCCAATGATCTCCAGTGGGAAAATAAAGAGCTGATGTTCCATGTTCTGCCAATTCAGGCAAAGCAGCGGCGTATGAAGCGACAATAGGGACACCTACCATCATAGCTTCAGCCATAAACAGGCAATATGTCTCCACAAATGAAGGAACTACCACCATCGATGATTCATGCATTTGACTTATCATTTCATTGGCATCCATCTTTCCCATCCAGGAGATTGAATCTGCTATACCTAATTGATTCGCTCTTTTAAGCAACCAACTGGTATAACCATCTCTAATTAGTCCATATTTTCTATTGATCTGCATATCTCCTCCAATATTCAGCCTTATAGTGGGATATTTATCCTTTAGCAAGGCAATAGCCTCGAAGAGAACTTGCAAACCTTTATAGGGAATGGCTCCTGAACTCGACGTAAAAATATTAATAACCTCATTCTCTTCCTGGTATTTCCAAGAGGGTGCTGCATAAAATTCACTTCTCAGCATCATCCCCGTATGAAAGATATTACTTTCCGGGGCAACATATTTAATAATTGAATCAACCCAGCCGGATTGCACAGATATATTTTCCATTTGCCGGATCAAACGAAGTTCATGTTTTCCTTTTTTTTCAAATCTTCTCCGGTTAAAATAGGGGTGAAATTTCGGACGGACTATTTCTTTCAACCCAATACAATTAAAAAGGTCCTTATTTGACAACCCTCCGTAGTAATACCGCACATAGGCGAATAGTAACCCCTGTATTTCCAACAATACCGGTGTTTCTAATTTTGCTTCAATTACATCAATGCCAAAACCGGTCTCTGTCCCCCAAACATGTATTAAGTCAGGTTTTATCTCATTATCTATTTTTTTAATGAATGAGACAAGTTTCCTTGACCCCTGAGAATATTTCTTTCTTTCCCGGTAAGGTATAATCCATTGGGTTATATTATTGACGTTTTTCTGTGTAATGGAGGCAACCTCTCCGTTGGTTACGTTATAAAGTTCAATGTCTTCATTTTCAATTAAAGCGTTACCCATGGCAATTAACCATGTTCCTGTAGTTTTGATTTTTTCGTCGGAAAATTCAGAGCCGGAAAACCAAAGTATTTTTCTCTTTCTTTTCATTTGCAAGTTGATTTTACAAATATAATTATTTAAGTTTCTCAAGTCGTATGATTGCCACTAAAACATTTGTCTGGCAATATTTTGCGACCCATTCCAGCTCTTGTTCACTACAAGAGTAGAACTCGCTTCACTCAGACAACTACTCTTTTTACGTTCACATAGAGCTATGGGTTCCCACAAAATATCTAAATCTCTCCACTTTAGATGTATCCACTTCAAATTCAGATGCGAAACTTGAGTTTAATTATTATAGTGTGGAACAATTTAATGAATGCTATCTATACTAAACAGAAAAATCTCATAGAATGTTTATTATCGAAAGAATTTAGATATAATGGTGGAAAAAAGTAAACTGGAGTCAATCTCGCAATTCTTCTAACCAAGCTTTGATTTTTATTTACTTGTATTTAAAATCTCAACTTTTTTACTTACGTTTGTGTGATAAAACAAAATCATGGATATATCAGTAGTCATACCACTTTACAATGAGGAGGAATCGCTCACTGAACTGCACGACTGGATTCATCGGGTGATGCAAGAGAATAAATTATCATACGAGGTCATCTTTGTGGATGATGGGAGCAGCGACGGATCCTGGGAGATCATTAAAAAGTTAAAAAGCAGCTCTGATAATGTAAAGGCGATTAAATTCCAACGGAATTATGGTAAATCACCCGCACTGCATAACGCATTCCAAAAAGCGCAAGGCGATGTGATCATCACGATGGATGCCGATCTGCAGGATAGTCCTGATGAAATTCCGGCGCTCTACCGGATGATCAAGGAAGATGGATATGATTTAGTTTCGGGATGGAAAAAGAAACGGTATGACGATAAACTGACTAAAAACCTACCGTCGAAATTGTTTAACGCCACGGCAAGAAAGGTTTCAGGGATTAAGCTCCACGATTTTAACTGCGGATTGAAAGCCTATCGCAAATCACTGGCCAAAAGCATCGAGATCTATAACGATATGCACCGTTGGATTCCTGTGTTGGCTAAGAATGCGGGATTTACCCGCATAGGTGAAAAGGTGGTGCACCATAGTCCACGGAAATACGGGAAGAGTAAATTTGGTGCTGACCGTTTCGTGAACGGTTATCTCGACCTGATGACGCTTTGGTTTTTGAACCGATTCGGGAAAAAACCGATGCATTTTTTTGGACTTTGGGGAAGCCTGATGTTCTTGTTGGGACTAATAGCCATTGTGCTTGTGGGTGTTATTAAACTGTACGATATGCATCACGGAAACCCTTACCGGTTGGTTACGGAATCACCTTATTTCTATATTTCACTTACTATGATGATTCTGGGCACCCTACTCTTCCTGGCAGGATTCTTGGGTGAACTGATATCGAGAAATGCACCCGAGAGGAATCATTATCAGATCGATGAAGAATTTTAATTCTTCACTCTAACTTCTAATTGTATGCAAACAAAATATCGATACAGTCTGTCACTCTTCTTATCTCTCATTTTATCCTGTACATCAGGGAGCAAATCCAATTATTCCTACCAACAGCATTTTGGGGAAATATTCGCAACCGGATATAATATAAAATATGCCTATGACCAGTCGTTAGAGGAAGAGATCATAGCGGAACTCAACAAGTTTGACTTGTCATTGAATCCATTCAAAGAAAATTCAATCATTACAAAAATAAATCGAAATGAGCCGGTAGAACTCGATTCATTTTTTCTGAAGGTATTCCGCAAATCGGAAGAAATTTCACGCAAGACCCGTGGGAAATTCGACATTACTGTCTCTCCACTTATCAATGCCTGGGGGTTTGGTTTTCAGAATATGGACAGCGTCACACCAGAAATAATCGACAGCCTGAGAGAGTTCGTCGGCTATGAAAAGATATCGCTCGATTCCGGAGAGAATATTGTCAAAACCGATCCACGGGTGCAAATCAATACATCGGCTATAGCCAAAGGTTACGCATGTGATGTAATTGCTGACCTACTGGAAAGTTATGGTATTGAACATTATATGATAGAGATTGGGGGAGAGGTCGCAGCGAAGGGAGTAAACGACAAGGGTCTATGTTGGCGCATCGAGATAACCAAACCCATTGACGATGCTACCGGCATGTTACGTTATCGGCAAACAGTACTTTCCCTTTGCGATAAATCGCTGGCCACCTCGGGGAATTATCGGAATTATTATATCAAAGAGGGAAAGAAATATGCCCACACCATCGATCCACATACCGGATATCCTTCTCAACTCGACATATTGGGAGCAACAGTAATTGCCGATGATTGCATGACGGCTGATGCTTATGCCACTGCTTTCATGGCCATGGGGATGGAGCAGTCGATTGAAATAGCCAGGGATATACCCGGATTGTATTATTATTTCGTCTATGAAAAGGATGACAACTCTTTAGGCGTTGAATATTCCAACGGCTTCGAACAGTTTTTTGTGAAATAATATAAATTTTCAACTTACATAATAAAGATACTCTATAAAAGAATGGAACATCTACAAGTGAATAAAAAAAGTCTGAATAGTATAAAAATGTGTCGTCAAAATAAAAATAATAACATAACCAATAAATTACATATATTCTCTATAAAATCGTCTGTATCATTATTCTTGCTATTTATATCCTTTTCCTTTCTGCTTTCAGCCCAAGAGAGTAATTCCTCCCTATATCCAAACTTTAGAGTTGATGGAACATTAAAAAACAAATTCGAGTATGCTTCCGAAACCGGTATGTCGCGCTTTTCTGTCCGAAACTCCCGTATCGGTGTGGCAGGAAATATCAACCCCTACTCCGCCTACAGAGTACAGCTAGAGCTCAGCAATGAGGGGAAGTTTAGCGTACTGGATCTGAGTGGAACGCTGAACCCTATTGAGGGTCTCTCACTCACATTGGGACAAACCAGTATTCCATTATTCAATAGTTATATTGTCACACCCGGCACAATGATGTTTGCCAACCGTGCTTTTTTGGGAAAATATCTTTTAAGCACACGCGATTTGGGGTTTTTGGCTAAATACGATTTTCTTCTCGGTACTATCCCCACGAAACTTGAGTTCGGAGTGTTCAATGGAAATACAATCAACAATCCGGTTTGGAAAAAAAACATGTCATATGGAGGACGAATAGAACTGGGGCGCATGCAAGGATTTCGTATGACTGCCAAAATATATGATTATCCCAACAATAAAACTACCCATTATCTTTTTTATGGGGCCGATTTACGTTATGCACAAAAGAACTGGAAAGTGGAGACTGAAATTATGAAAAGAGAAAGTAAAACAGAATTTTCCAGCGATCTACTCTCCTATTATCTGCAAGGGGCATATACATTACCTGTCCGCACCAAAATATTCGAATTTGTCAGGCCTGCTGTCCGATGGGATGCGATTGACGAAAGACCGGATAGAGGCGGATTCGACGTCAATCGGCTGACAACAGGGATCGGCTTCGGATTTAAGAATGATCGTTTCTCCTCTATTCTTCGGCTCGATTACGAATGGTACATGATGAATCATCCAATGGATATCTTCTCGTCGAATGATGAGATGGACTCCAACAAGCTCACTTTGGAACTGCTTTTTACTTTTTAAATAAGCTGAAAATGCATCAAAATAGAGCCATCGGAACAAATATCTATAAATCCGATATAAAAGATTGATAAAATGATAAAAAATAGACCAACCTATTTTTTTATTGCATAAAATTAGGTATTTTTGTCCTGATTAAACTCTTGGGAAATCAATCAATGCAAATACATTAATAGATTTATACATGAAATGAGCATGATGACCGTTCACACACATATAAATAGTCCTTGCAAGTCCAATAAATAAAAAATAAATAATCGTATGAAAAGAAAATCTCCAATTTTAGCCCTCTTGCTCATCGTTAGTGTCGCTATCTTCTCGACATCGTGTAGCAGTAAATTGAAGCCGCTTACGCAAAGTAACTTTAACGTAACGCCTTCCCCGATTGAAACAGTGGGAAATCAGATCCCTGTGACCATCAACGGTACATTCCCCGAAAAATGGTTTAACAAAAATGCTACGGTAACCATCACTCCCATTCTGAAATATGCAACTGGTGAAATTGCCGGTACTCCCTACAGCTATCAGGGAGAAAATATTTCGGGTAACAGGGTTACTATTCCTCAAAACAAGGGTGGTAACTTCTCGATGAGTAGTTCATTCCCTTACGCTTCCGAAATGCTCTCATCGGAATTATATCTCCGATTCGACGGAAGAGTTAAGAACAAACGCTCCAACCTGCCCGATTTGAAGGTGGCCGACGGAGTAATCGCCACCTCAGCCCTGGCGGATGTGGCAACGACCCCACCTTCAGTGGCACCCGATGGGTTCCAACGTATCATTCAGGATGCACAGGAGGCCAATATCATGTTCTTGATCCAGCAGGCCAACCTGCGTCAAAGTGAATTGAACACACGAGATATGGCTGAATGGAAACGCCGTGTGGAAGAAGCGTTCAACGATCCAAAACAAAATGTGAATGTGGAAGTATCGGCCTACGCATCGCCCGATGGAGGTCTCTCTCTTAATGAAAGACTTGCTGCCGAACGTGAACGGAACACTTCCAAATATCTGGAAAGTGAATTGGACAAGAGAAAGATCAATACTGAAGTCTATGCACATTACACCGCCCAAGACTGGGACGGATTCCGCCAGTTGGTCTCTTCCTCCAACCTGCAGGACAAAGAACTGATCCTTCGGGTACTGGAGATGTACCCCGACTCCGAAACCCGTGAGAGAGAGATCAAGAATATCTCTTACGTCTTCGAAGAACTTGCCAGCACCATTCTGCCGCAACTGCGCCGTTCCCGTATTATCGCCAATATCGAGATCGTTGGCAAGTCTGATGAAGAAATCATGGCAGCCTGGAAACAAAATCCGAAAGAATTATCGGTAGAAGAATTACTGTATGCTTCCACACTCACCAACGAAGAGAATGTGAAAGAGAATATTTATCAATATGTAACAGCTAATTTCACTAACGATTACAGGGGATGGAACAATATTGGCACCATGTTCTTCAAACGTGGAGATTATGCCAAAGCCAAACAGTCGTTCGACCGTGCCGCTCAGGTGAATCCTTCCGCTCCCGAAGTGAATATGAACAAAGCGCTACTCTCAATTATGGACAATGACCTGAGCGCCGCCAATGAACTGCTGGGACGCTCCGCGGGTGCTGCCGGTCTCGACGAAGCTATGGGGCTTTTCAACCTGTTGCAGGGCAACTACAACCAGGCTGTAGGTGCTTACGGACAAAGCAAGAGTAACAATGCCGGCTTGGCACAGCTCCTGGTGAGAGACTACAATAAAGCCAAACAGACACTGGAAGCAATAGACAACCCCGACGCTATTACGGCTTACCTGCTTGCCGTGATCTCGTCCAGGACCAACAACTTCAATGAAGTGGCATCTAACCTCCGCACAGCCGTCGGCCGTGACAGAAGCATAGCTACCAAAGCGTTGAACGATCTGGAATTCGCGAAATATCGCACTAACCAGGATTTCATGTCAATTGTCAAATAAAATCAAAGCGGCGAAAGAGTAATTTTCAATAACCATTCCTGGTTTATGATAAAAAAGTGGATCGTTATGATCCACTTTTTTTGTGCGCAAGTGATGAAAAAATAGTAACTTTGCATCCTTTAAAAAACAAAGACTTGATCAAATGATGAATTTTGTGGAAGAGCTCCGTTGGCGTGGTATGATACACGAGATAATGCCCGGAACGGAAGAACAATTACTGAAAAAACGCACGGCAGGATACCTGGGGATCGACCCTACAGCCGATTCATTGCATATAGGGCATCTTGTAGGGGTGATGATGTTGAAACACTTTCAACGTGCGGGTCATACTCCTATCGCGTTGGTAGGCGGTGCTACAGGAATGATCGGTGATCCCTCGATGAAATCGGCGGAACGCAATCTGCTCGACGAGGAGACATTACGTCATAACCAGGAGGCTATTAAAAAGCAACTGGCAAAGTTCCTTGATTTCGAGAGTGAAATACCCAACAGAGCCATCCTGGTGAATAATTACGATTGGATGAAAGGATATTCTTTCCTGAATTTTATCCGTGATATAGGTAAACATATCACCGTTAATTATATGATGGCAAAAGACTCGGTTAAGAAGCGGCTGAGCGGAGAATCGAGCGAAGGGATGTCATTTACCGAATTTTCTTACCAGTTACTACAGGGATATGATTTCCTTCATCTTTTTCGCGATAAAGAATGCCGCTTGCAATTAGGCGGATCCGACCAGTGGGGTAACATCACCACCGGTACTGAATTGATCCGCCGTGTGGAAGGGGGCGAAGCCTATGGGTTGGTCTGCCCGCTTATCACCAAAGCCGACGGAGGTAAGTTCGGCAAAACCGAGAGCGGTAATGTATGGCTCGACCGTCGTTATACTTCACCTTATAAGTTCTATCAATTCTGGCTCAATGTGAGTGATGCCGACGCGGAAAAATACATCAAGATCTTCACGTCACTCTCTAAAGAAGAAATTGAAGCATTGGTCATGGAACAACAATCCGCCCCCCATTTACGGCCATTGCAAAAACGATTGGCCGAAGAGATTACCGTGATGGTACATTCGCGTGATGAGTATGAAATGGCGGTGAACGCCTCGGAAATACTATTTGGCAAATCCACTTCCCAATCACTCCGTGCTATCGACGAAGAGACTTTCCTGCAGGTATTTGAAGGAGTACCTCAATTTACCGTTTCACGCGAAAAACTGACACAGGGTGTCAAAGCGGTTGACCTGCTTACCGAAGAGGCAGCCATATTTCCTTCCAAAGGAGAAATGCGCAAAACTGTGCAGGCAGGGGGCGTGATGATCAATAAGGAAAAACTGGAGTCATTCGACCAGTACCTCGGTCTTTCACACCTTATCGGCGACAAATATATTCTTGCTCAGCGTGGAAAAAAGAACTACTCCCTGTTGATTGCCGAATAAGTGGTTAAGAGTCTAAATAATTGGATGTCTAAGTGACCAGTCCCGCATTACAACTACTATTTGATTGAAAAATCATCTTCAATTATTTGGACAGTTGCAAATATTATACTACTTTTGCACTGCTTTTCACGAAGCAGTCAAGGATTGTCCCATGGTGTAATGGTAGCACATCTGATTTTGGTTCAGCCAGTCTAGGTTCGAGCCCTGGTGGGACAACCAAGTTAAAGCGCAAACACTTTATTTTTTAAGTGTTTGCGTTTTTGTATTACGGTTGTATCACTTCTCATCCGGGTAACAGATAGGTTGGATTGGCAGCGGGACATATCGCTAAAAAACCCGAACAGTATCTGTCCGGGTTACTTTTATAGATCCGTAGAATGGAGAAAGGATTATTTTGAATAGCTTGCCTTCACAAAAGGAGCATCATTCAAAAAGTCATAGCTTTCCTTCACACCCTCAAAAGGAGTGCCGGTATATCTCTCTACCTCAACGATCATGTATTTGGCGCCGGCAGTTCCTGCATTATCGTAGATAGCCTCAAAATCCACCTTGCCGCTTTTACCCAGTTCGAGTTCATCTTTGATATGAAGTAGTTCAAAACGGCCGGGATAGTTATTGAAGTAATCCACCGGATTTTTACCACCTTCACCTACCCAATAGACATCCATCTGGAAGAATACTTTGGATGGATCGGTATTTTTGAGCATATAATCATACATCAACTCCCCTTCAATTTCCTTGAATTCGAAGTTATGGTTGTGATATCCGAAGCGAAGTCCGGCAGCATTACATTTCTCACCAATCTGGTTGTAATAATCGCAATAAGCCTGTAAATCGGCCAATGTAGCAGGTGTCTTCATCCAGGGGGTCACGATATATTTCATACCGGCCTCTTTATGTGCCTTGATAGCGGTATCCCACCATGCCCAAACTTCATCCCAGTTGGTGGCAGGGATGCTGTCGGCCAATGGTCTTGTCGTGTGGGAAGAGAGTACTTCCATACCTACATTCTCGATAGACTTCTTAAAGTCTTCCGGCGACAATCCATAGAATTTTCCATCGCCATAACCGGCGGCTTCCACTCCGGTATATCCCATTTCAGCAACTTTGGCAATCGTGCCTTCATAGTCGGCCTTGATATCGTCGCGTACCGAATAGAGTTGGATATAGATCTCTTTTTTCTGGGTACAGGCCGGTAACACAAACAGGCCCGCCAGAAGTGCGGACATTAATAAAAATGAAACTTTTTTCATTGTATCATATATTTAAAGAGAAGAATATTTCTACCTCATGGAGGAAATATTCTTCTCAATTGTTTTGATAAAAATTAATCTAAAATCTTAACTCGGATATTTCTGAACCAGACATCATCGCCATGATCCTGATAACCGATGTAACCTTCACGGTTTTCACCACCGCAATTATTCAGCAATTCGAATGCCAACGGCCATTTTTCCTGACTGAATTTACTTGCCTGCAACAAATCCGTCCATTGTTGTGTCCACAAATGATATTCAACCACATTTTCACCATTCTGTCTGTGTACAACAGTTCCCTTATACACCATAATTCCACCGGTATTCCATTCTCCAAACGGTTTTGAATTCTGGGGAACAGCCGGGATCATGTCGTACAACGACAGTGATTGACGATTGTTATCCTTACCCATTTTAGCGTCAGGATGATTTTCATTGTCAAGAATCTGCGCTTCCGGAGCAGAGATGTAAATAGGTTCCATTCTCAGTTCTCCTGTGGCTGGATCCTTGGTCTGCACTTCCTGTGCCAGATAGAATACACCGGAGTTACTACCCTTGGCTACTTTCCACTCGAATTCCAGTTCGAAGTTTTTGAATTTATGGGCAAAGATAATATCCCCACCATCACCGTCCTGAGCCTCACCACCACCGGAACCGTTAAATTTGATGGCACCATCCTCGATAGTCCATTTTCCCGGCACACGGTCTTTTCCGTAACCTCTCCATCCGGTGAAATCTTTTCCGTTGAAGATAACGACGTAACCATCTTTATCTGTCTGGAATTGCGACAAATCTACCTGGGGGTTATCCAAAACTACATATTCTGGTACTGCACTCTCGGTAGATTCAACTTCATTATCTGCTGCGGCATCGGCCTTTTTCGCACCGGATCCGCAAGCCATCAATACACTTGCAAGCATACAGCAACTTAATCCGTAAATTGATTTTTTTACTCGTTTCATAACTATTTTCCTTTTAATTAAACTGATAATTAATTCCTGTAGAAATAAGGGAATAACGACAGATAGCTCCACCGTTATTCCCTTCAATACTATTCAATTAGGGCATATCAGGCAATTTCCAGCCATTTTTATAAGTATGCTTGATCATCTCTTCAGCATACGCAATGGCATTCACTGGGTCTGTCCATGTTTTATTGAATGTGGGGTGACCGTCAGTGATCTTGAAACCGTCTTCGATAATGGTTCTGACAGTCGCATCAGCGGGGATATTGGTGAATTTCATGTTTTCACCATCCCACTCCAGTTCCTGATTGAGGCTTTGCAGTCTCACCGCAAGTACGCCCATCACTACCATCTCATTGAAAGGACCTGCTTCAGAAAAAGGAGAGGCTGTTTCAACACGGTTCCCGGGCGATTCCTTACAAGCCCGTACCCAGTCCATTTCGTGAGAGAGGGTCACTTCCCGTTGTGTTTTCGGTGAGTTAGGAGTACGTCCCGATATCAACCAGGGATCTCTACCGTAACAACCACAAATCAACGTATCTTTTGTCCCGTAAAAGATTGCACCACCACCTTGGTTATTCAAATTCTTACCGGCGGGCATACCTTCGGGACGGATGGGAGTCAAGCCACCGTCGTACCAGGTCACTTCCACTTCGGGCATACCCACTTTGGGCATATTGTCGCGTTGCGGGAACACGTACTTCACCATCTGGGCATTAGGAGCACAGTCGGTAAGCAACATGGTGGACGACCCTTGTACTTTAGTAGGATATCCCAGATTCAATCCTTTAAACACCGGATGAAGGATATGGCAGGCCATATCGCCCAAAGCACCGGTTCCGAAATCCCACCATCCTCGCCAGTTCCACGGGTGATAAATTTCATTGAACGGACGTTTATTAGCCGGTCCGATAAAAAGATCCCAGTTCAAAGTAGAAGGAACCTTATCAACTTTTTTGGGAATCATCAACCCTTGCGGCCAGATAGGCCTATCAGTAAAGGTATCTACTCTGGTTACTTCGCCAATCTGCCCGTCCCTGATCCAATCGATCACCTGACGTACACCGGATCCGGATGAACCCTGGTTACCCATGCTGGTGGCTACTTTGTGTTTGGCAGCGAGTTTTGTCAACAGACGCGACTCATATACACTATGGGTAAGCGGTTTTTGTACATATACGTGTTTACCCATGGTCATAGCGTCAGCGGCAATGATCGCATGGGTATGGTCAGCAGTAGCGACTACTACCCCATCGATGGATTTACCCAACTCATCATACATTTTCCTGTAGTCGTAATACCTTTTGGCATTAGGATGTTCGTCGAATACATGTTTGCTGTATTTCCAATCTACGTCGCAAAGCCCGATGATATTCTCACTCACGAGTTGCTTCAGGTTAGAATTCCCCATTCCCCCTATCCCAACGGCGGCGATGTTGAGTTTATCGCTCGGGGCTTTATAGCCCATACTTTTTCCCAGTACCGAAGAAGGTACAATTGTCAGACCGGCTGCTGCGATCGCACCAGTTTCTAAGAATTTTCTCCTTGAAATTTTTGATGACATAAGTACTTTTTTTTTGGATTAAACTTTAAGTTTTTGATTTTTATTCTCTGGTTATCTCTTCTTTATCTTTGTCCCAATACATCGTCTTTCCTTCCAGATATGCCCGTGTTCCCATATGGGCGGTAATGGCTTCCTCAAATCCCTGATCGATCCCGCAAGAGGGTTGTTTTCCGTTCCTGATACAATCAAGCCATTCTTTCAGGTGCAGAAAGGTAGTATTGTAACGTTTTCCCTTGATGAATGAGTAGAGAAGTCCCCGCTCTGCAAAATATCTCTCGGTAGCTGTAGATACAGCATCCACGCTCTGTCCCGGAAGATAGGTATAGAACGGTTCATTCAATTTCACAATACCCTGCTCTATCTGTTTGCGGTACTGTTCCGACTGTGGGTCCACAGTTATTTTGAGTGTGTTGCCCACCTCCATGGTCGCATCGTGTCCCATGATTTTCCGGCTCCGGCTGAACTGATTGGCCAGCGTGGCAGAATACAACAGGGTGAGATCTCTCTCTTTGAACTCGAATACCGTCTGCAATACATCAGGCACGGTACGCCCATCCTTGAAGAAATAAACTCCTCCCGAAGAGGCAGCCGATGAAGGAATACCCAGATGCAGTATCTGGTTCATCGCGTCGTATTCGTGTGTGAGCAGATCGCCGCTCAGTCCGGTACTATAATCCCACCAGCAACGCCAGCGGAAAAACCTCTCCAGGCTGAACTTTTCCCGGGATTCCGGTCCCACATACTTCGTCAATCCTGCCGAAGTCATATAATCCATATACTCTTCAATCCTATCCGGATCACCCTCAAACTGTGCCCAGTCAATGGTCTCAGGATTAGCATCCTGATGTATGGGGTAAACCCATGCGCCATTGGGATCATTGCGGTTAGTGCCGGTCTCTACCAATGAGATCTTGCCCAACAACCCTTTTTCAATGATCTGGCGCGCTCTCTCATACGCTTCGATCTGCCGGTTTTGGTGTCCCAACTGAAACACCAGATGGGGATTGCTTTTCACCAATGCACGTAATTCATAAGTCTCCGGCACGGTCCATGTCATCGGCTTCTCCAGATAAACATGCTTGCCGGCCCGGATGGCATCCATTGCCATCGTACCATGCCAATGGTCGGGTGATGCGATCACCACGGCATCCACATCAGCCGCGGCCAGCAGTTCCTTATAATGGCGGTATCGCCTGGGCTTGGGCCCCAATGTTCCTCTTACTCCCTCCCTATGGATATTGGCTCCGGCAAAGAGAGCCTCTTCGCCATAGGTGTCAAATATATCGCAGACCGCCGTAATCACCACCCGCAAGTCATCCTGCTCCATAAAATCCTGGTAACGGCTGTTTTCCGGATTGATTTTCGACTGCTGAATCAGGTTTTCCACATATTCAGGAGTAGCAAATCCTAATCCTTGCATTAATTGTGTCCCCCTGATACCAAATCCAATAACGCCTATCCGAATTGTTTCCGTATCGGAAGAGGGAGAAGAATAAGGAACCACCTCTGTACGGAAACGGAACATCTCCGCAGCATTCCGGTTGTTACTTTCTACTTTTTTTTTCCTGTAAACCCCATAAGCCATGGCTCCTAAAACGGGGACGGTAGCTATCGCCTTAAGCGCATCGCGGCGACCCTGGGAAACCTCTCTTTCTGATGGGGTTTTATCTTCTTTCTGATCGTCAATTTCTTTTTCGTTTTCCTTCATAAAAATAATAATCTATCTACTTTTACGAAATAGTAAACTGTCAAAACTAATGGCCTTAGAGGCTGGTAACAGCATCAATGCTGCCACTGTGACCAATAGTATAAGATTCTTATCAACCCATAGATAAGATCCTTCGGCGGGCAAAATATATTCCACAAATAGCAAAGGGGGATGCGAGAGGTAGTAGAGCAATAAAAAAATCATGGCGCCTATACCGCCAATATTAGTGAAGAGCCCTAAGACCAACGACAAGCCCACCATTGTCAATCCCCAGATATTGATGAAATTGACAGCTTCGAGCAAAGCCGGGTTTTCCGCCATCCATACAAAAAAAGATGAAAAAAGGCCCTTTGAATCCATCAGGTAGCCATATGCTGACCAATTGGGGGTGAACATCTTTGCCAAACCCTCATATAAAAAATACCAACCTATTAAGACACGTAATATAAACAACGCGTATCGTTGCAATTTGCTATATTGTATTAATTGCATCTCTTATCTGACTAAAAAATATTTCCACTACAGTCCACTATTCTTGGTGTAGAATGCATCTGTAAAAGTAAAACAAATATTTTTGAAAAAGAAATTTTATTACAGTAATTGATCAAAATTAGATATTTTATTTCTAAGAAAGAAAAAATTCCGATATTTGTAGCGGATATAAACAAACAAATTGTTTAACCGATTGTTTTGAAGAGTATAAATGTTCTAACCGGTAATTTATTCAAAATTGAGAAGATGAATCAAAACACTTTTTTAGGCTTGATTGAACAAAGTATTCGCAATCACTGGGAAATGCCTGCAATGACCGACTTCCAGGGTAAGACTTTCTATTACAAAGATTTTTCCTTTGAGATAGGCCGGCTGCACGACTATTTTAAAGCTGCCGGCATTCAACGTGGAGATAAAATTTCCATATGCGGTAAAAATTCCGCAAGATGGGCAATCTCCTTTTTTGCCACACTCTCTTACGGAGCCGTGGCGGTAAGTATCCTTCATGAATTCGACAAAGCCAGCGTACAATTCATCGTGGACCACTCCGATTCAAAAATGTTTTTCACGGATGAAAGCATCTGGAACGAAATCGACGAGAAAGCCATACCAAAAGTTGAAACCGTTTTTTCTCTTGAGAATTTCTTATTACTGAAATCAACATCCGACGGGCTGAAGCAGTTTGATGCAGATGCTCCAGCCTATTTCGAAAAAAAATATGAAATGGGTTTTTTTGTGAACGATGTTGTTTTCCGTACCGACAAACCCGAAGAGCTGGCAGTGATCAACTACACTTCCGGTACTACCAGCAGCCCCAAAGGGGTAATGCTTCCATATAGGAGTTTGTGGTCGAATACCAAGTTTGCAAACGAAAGCCTGCCGTTTATTGAATCAGGCGACAATATTGTATGCATGTTGCCGATGGCACATACATACGGCCTCGCCTTCGAGGTGCTCAACTCCATCTCGATGGGTTGCCATCTCCATTTCCTGGGAAAAACTCCCTCACCCCAGGTATTACTGGATATGTTCTCCAAAGTGAAACCCAAATTGGTGTTGGCCGTTCCCCTTATCATAGAAAAGATCGTGAACAGGAGCGTACTGCCGAAATTGCAGCGGGGAGCGGCAAAAACCCTTATCAAGATACCTTTATTGAACAAGGTGGTATACAACAAGGTACGGGCCTCGATGATTGAATTCTTCGGTGGAGAACTGGTAGAGGTGGTGATTGGTGGTGCGGCGCTCAATCCCGATGTGGAAAAGTTCTTGCGAAAGATAAAATTCCCTTACACCGTAGGGTATGGAATGACTGAATGCGGACCACTTATCTCTTATGCCTACTGGACCCGGTATAAGGAACGTTCATGCGGGAAGGTAGTAGACAGGATGGAGGTGAAAATCGATTCCGAAGATCCACAAAATATCGTAGGCGAAATCCTTACCCGGGGCAGTAACCTGATGTTGGGATATTATAAGAACGAAGAGGCGACAAAGCAGGTATTTACAGAGGATAGTTGGTTGAAGACCGGTGACCTGGGGACTATGGATAGCGATAATTTCATCTTCATCAGAGGCAGAAATAAGAATATGATCCTGGGGCCTTCCGGACAAAATATCTATCCCGAAGAGATTGAAGAGAAACTCAACAGTTCTCCGTTTGTGGGCGAATCGTTGGCCATCAGCGAAGACCAAAAGATCATCGCCCTGATCGTACCCGATAAAGATGCCTTGAAAGAAAATGAATTGCTGGATCAGGATATGGAGACCCTATTCCAGGGTGTGGTTGCAGAGGTAAACAGCCAATTGCCTGCCTATAGCAAGATCGCCTCCTTCCGGCTTCAGGAGGAAGAATTTGAGAAAACGCCCAAACGGAGCATTCGTCGGTTTAAATATATTTAATTCAAGATTCAAGAACCAAGAACCAAGAACCAAGATATGAGACGTTTATCCATCTATCAGTTTGACAATCTGTCTTGGTTCTTGATTCTATAAGTCTTGGTTCTATTTTAATACTCGTTCCAGCTCTTGATCTCGAGGTCATTCTGATCCAGATTGCAGAAGGCAGTGATAAAGGCGCTGGCAAGACGGGCATTGGTGATGAGCGGGATATTGAAATCTACCGCGCCGCGGCGAATGATATATCCGTTGGTCAATTCCCGCTTGGTGACATTCTTGGGAATATTGATGATCAGGTCGAAACGCTTGTCCATAATCATCTGTCTGATGTTATTATCACCGTTTTCATCCGGCCAATTCACATCGGTTGCCTTGATACCGTTCTCTTCCAGAAATTTCTGGGTGCCATGGCTGGCATAAAGAGCGTAGCCTTTCCCACCCAGCAGCTTACAGGCTTCCAGCAGGTCGACTTTCGATTTCATCTCTCCCGAAGAGATCAGGATGCCTTTTTGAGGTATTTTATATCCTACCGAGAGCATCGCCTTGAGGATCGCATCCGAAAAATCTTCTCCGATACACCCCACTTCACCGGTGGAGGACATATCCACTCCCAGTACCGGATCGGTGTTATGCAGGCGGGAAAAGGAGAACTGCGACGCTTTTACGCCGATATGCTCCAGATCGAACACCGAACTGTCGGGTTTACTGAAAGGCGCATCCAGCATGATACGGGTAGCCGTATCGATAAAATTCTGTTTTAACACCTTGGAGACAAAAGGGAAAGAGCGTGATGCACGCAGGTTGCATTCAATCACCTTGATCTCGTTGTTCTTGGCAAGGTACTGTATGTTAAACGGCCCACTGATATTCAGCTCCTTCGCAATCCGCTTCGATATCTTCTTTACCCGGCGCATCGTCTCGAAATAGATTTTCTGCGCGGGGAAGACCAGGGTAGCATCACCCGAATGGACACCGGCGAACTCCACATGCTCAGAGATGGCATACTCTACCACTTCTCCTTCACGGGCTACCGCATCGAACTCTATCTCCTTGGCATTCTGCAGGAAAGAAGAGACAACAACCGGATACTCTTTCGACACATTGGCTGCCATCTTCAGGAAAGTATGCATCTGCTCTTTATCGTAACATACATTCATGGCTGCCCCCGAAAGCACATAAGAGGGACGTATCAGCACCGGAAAGCCCACCTCGTCGATAAATGCATCGATCTCCTCGAAGCTGGTCATCTCTTTCCAGCGAGGCTGGTCGATGCCCAGTTCATCGAGCATGGCGGAGAACTTATGGCGGTTTTCCGCCCGGTCTATCGACAACGGAGAGGTTCCCAGGATAGAGACATTCTGCCTGTATAGCTTCATTGCCAGGTTATTAGGAATTTGCCCCCCCACCGACACAATCACTCCTTTGGGATTTTCAATATCGACTACGTCGAGTACCCGCTCAAATGATAATTCATCGAAATAAAGACGGTCACACATATCATAGTCGGTCGACACAGTTTCCGGATTGTAATTAATCATCACCGATTCATAACCCAATTCACGGGCAGTCTGCACCGCATTGACCGAGCACCAGTCGAATTCCACTGAAGAACCGATACGGTAAGCACCGGAACCCAATACGATTACCGATTCTTTTTCACTTTTACCGGAGATAAACGCCTTATCTGAATCGTATGTGAAATAGAGATAGTTGGTTTTTTCAGGATTTTCGGAGGCAATTGTATTAATACGACATACTACAGGAGTAATCTGCAATCTTTTCCTGTGATTGCGCACCCTGATCAGGTCATCTTCTAATGAACCTTGCGGATCTTCCACAAACCGCGCGATCTGGAAATCGGAAAAGCCAAGTCGCTTTGCTTCACGGAGCACATCCTGCGGCAGATCCTCAATCTTGTGATAGGATTCAAGCAGTTTTGAGTAGTTATAAATATTTTCCAACCCTTTCAGGAACCAGGGATCAATTTTGGTCAACTCTTCAATCCGGCTGACCGAGTATCCTTGTTCAAAAGCATAAGCAATGGCGAAAATACGCTGGTCGGTCGGTTTAGAGAGCGCTTCTTCCACATTATTGAAAAGCATCTCCCGGTTACCTACAAAACCGTGCATCCCCTGCCCTATCATGCGCAACCCTTTCTGGATAATTTCCTCAAAAGATTGTCCGATAGACATGATCTCACCGACCGACTTCATGGAGGAGCCGATCTCATGGCTTACGCCGTAGAATTTATTGAGGTCCCAACGAGGGATCTTCACAATCATATAATCCACCTTCGGCGCCACATAGGCTGAGTTGGGCGTTCCCATCTCTCCTATCTGGTCGAGGCTATAACCCAGCGCCAGTTTTGCCGCCACAAAAGCGAGCGGATAGCCTGATGCTTTGGAGGCCAGCGCAGAGGAACGGCTCAGACGGGCATTGATCTCAATGATACGATAATCATCGGTCTCCGCGTTGAATGCATACTGTATATTACATTCTCCCACAATGCCGATATGGCGTACCACCCGTTGGGCAATATCCTCGAGCATGGCAATCTGCTCTTTGTTGAGCGTGATGATGGGAGCCACCACAATACTCTCACCGGTATGGATACCCAGCGGATCGAAGTTCTCCATCGGCACCACCGTGAAGCAATGGTCATTTTTATCGCGGATTACCTCAAATTCAATCTCTTTCCATCCTTTCAGGCTTTCTTCCACCAATATCTGGTTGGAGAAAGAGAGCGCACTTTTACACAATTCGACAAACTCCTCTTCATTGGTGCAAATACCCGAACCTTGCCCACCCAAGGCATATGCTGAACGCACCATGACCGGAAAGCCCATCTCATGCGCTGTGGCCAACGCATCTTCCAGGCTTTCAACCGCCCTTGATGCGGGTGTCTTGGCATCGATCTCATCTAGTTTCTTCACAAACAGATCCCGGTCCTCCGTGATCATGATCGCCTCAACCGACGTTCCCAATACACGTACGCCATGTTTATCCAGTATTCCGCTCTGGTATAGCTCGGCACCGCAGTTCAGCGCCGTCTGGCCGCCAAAAGCCAGCAGGATGCCGTCCGGTTGTTCTTTCCGGATCACCTTTTCCACGAAATAGGGAGTGATGGGCAGGAAATAAACCCTGTCAGCCACCCCT
>JBAYRG010000001.1:0-47354 GCA_041676805.1 Proteiniphilum sp. | reverse complement strand
TGATCTGGATTACTAGAACGATACAATGTACCTCTACCACTACTTGAGCCTACATAATAAAGAAATCCGTCGTATACGAAATTACCTGGTGCGTAATCTTCTATGGGAAGCACTGAATCAGAAATAAATACATGTGTCCAAGTTCGAAAATTCTCGGTATACCAATATCCGGATGATTTAGAAGCAAAAAGATAATATTTCCCTTTGTACTCCACCACTACCGGATCAGCAGCTTCACGAGCACCCTTTTCCCCCTTCATGAAGCGATAGTTCAAATTCAGAGGATTACAAAAGGTCCGGGGTGATTCCGATATTTTAAAGTCGCCCTTATTTTCGGGAGTAATGCTACCGTCATTGATACACAATGACATCATGGATAGCATCATTGAAATGAGTAGGAGAGCAAATAGAATCTTTTTCATTTTTATGAAGTTGTTTTATTTATCTTCGATCTTATTGGCTACCCCAATCTTTGTTGGGTTCATCCCCCATGGTAAAAACCAAACTGCAATTACCAGAAAAAATATCATGATGATTGATGGTAGCGTTGTTGTATGGTTTGCCATTTACCAGTAACGATTGCACATAGATATTCTTATCTGATCTGTTCAAGGCCTCAATCGTCAGGGTAGAGGATTTGCCGTTCAACGTATGGGTGAATTCAATCCTGTCCATCAGGGGAGCACCGATAGCATATTCTCCGTTGCCATGTCTTACGGGATAGAATCCCATGCTGCTGAAAACATACCATGCTGAAAGCTGACCGGTATCATCGTTCCCGGGTAAACCGCCGGGTTCATTTTTATGGAGTGTGGTAAGAATACGGTTTACAACTTCTTGCGTCTTCCACGATTTGCCGGCATAATTATAAAAATAGGGAATATGATGGCTCGGTTCATTTCCGTGGGCATACTGTCCGATTAGGCCGCTCATGTCGGGTACAGATGCTACCCGTGCCTGATCGTGGTCGACCACACTGAATAATTGATCGAGTTTATTGGTAAACGGCTCGGCTCCACCGTACAACTCCATCAACCCTTCCGGATCGTGGGGTACAAAAAATGTCCATTGCCATGCATTTCCCTCTACATAGCTTTCTTTCTGATGCTCTGGCTTCAATGGCTCGAAAGGCTCCAACCATTTACCCTCTGTACTTTTAGCCCGCATAAAACCTGTTTCAGGATCAAACAGGTGTACATAAGCTTTGGAGCGTTCCATATATCTATTGTAATCATCCTGGTGATTGAGCATTTTAGCCATTTGCGCGATACACCAGTCGTCATAGGCATATTCCAATGTGGTGGAAACGGAACGTGTTTCCTTGTCGTGGGGAATATATCCATATTTTTTATAATTGACGGTTCCCAGAGGCTCTTTCAGCCAATATCCAAAAGTGTCGGTATCAGCCGAAATTTTCATTGCCTCGAATATGGCCTCGGCGTCATAATTTCTCAATCCCTTATAGTAGCTGTCGGCTATTACCGGCATGGCATGGTTACCGAGCATGACCAATGTTTCATTTCCACTTAAAGGCATGATCGGCAGCAATCCGTAGTGTTGATAATGGGCAAGAAAAGTCTGTACATGGTAATTGGCAACAACAGGGCTTACAAGAGTGACCAATGGGTTCTGTGCCCTGAAAGTATCCCACAGGCTGGAGGCTTGCGCCATGTAGTCAAACCCGTCCGCCCGGTGTACCTGATGATCGGGACCACGGTATCTCCCGTCGACATCGGAATATAGCGAAGGATACATCAACGCATTATAGAGGGAGGAATAAAAAATAACCCGTTTGTTTGTGTCGTCTGTCCCGATTTCAAATTTATTGAGCTCGGCAGCCCATGCCTTTTGTGCCTCTGTAACAGTGCGATCAAAATTCCAATGTGATATTTCCCGGCTCAGATTCTTTCTGGCACCTTCTATATCCACAGGTGAGATACCTACTTTTACCAGCAACGGCTTTTTCCCGTCACTTTTGAAACGAAATACGGAGTGGATCGTCAAGCTGCTGATAGAATCTATATCAGGTTTGGGGGAAAAGGCATCGAAGATCAGCCTCTCCGTAAACGGTTGGGAGAATTCGGCTACAAAATAGACATGTTGTTTTTCCGATTGGCCGGTGGAGATCCTGTATCCTTCAACCGTGGTGTTGTTTACAATATTAAGTCTGGCGTCGAGAACCTTGTCGTAGTTTTCGTCTTCATAGATGGTACAGGCACCCAAATTGGCGTGTAACAAGTCGATGACGATATTGGCGCTGTCTGTTTCAGGAAAGAGATACTGATGGAAACCGCACCGTTTGGTTGCTGTCAGGTCTACTTTTACCCCATTATTCAGTAATATCGAATATCTTCCCGGCGCAACTTTTTCATTATCGTGATTGAATGTAGACTCGTATCCCCTGGGATAAAAATCATTACGATTCGCGAAAAAATTCATCTCCCCGATGGTAGGTGCAAACAACAGATCAAGCATATCTCCACATCCGGCACCGCTTTTATGGATATGGCTAAATCCTATAATATACGGATCGCTATAGTGGTAGCCATTCAGGTATTGTCTTGTATCGGGACCAAGCTGTACCATCCCGAACGGGACAACAGCCACAGGCGAGATCCGGCCGTCTGCGTCGGTCCCAATCATGGGATTCACACAGTTTATATTGTTCAGATGAACTTTATCGGTACATCCCCCGGTAGAGAGGATAAATAAAATAAAATAAAATAGTAAACGGCTGGTAGATCTTTTAATCATGACTGAATGGCTCTTTATGAATGTTATATGATCTTAATTTTTTAAAGTTGCGCCCACTTTAGAATTCGTGGGCTCAATTTTTATTTGAATACAGAATCTATCACTTCCCCGGTCCATGCACGCGGTTTTTTTATTTTAAATAGATGAAGAATCATGGCGGCTGTATTGACTGTATTATTGGGTTCTGTAATTTTCATCCCTTTTTTGATGCCCGGCCCTGTTATTCCCCATGGAACAATCATTTCATTTGGAGTTACGTCCCCGTGGCCTTTATTGATTCCTCCATGATCGGATAAAAACATGAAATGTGTGCTTTTGTATAAATCTTCCTCTTTTAGTTTTTGAAGAAATTTGCCTATTTCCACATCGGCTTCTTCTATGGATTGGATATACCCATCAGACATCCACTCATATGTGTGTCCTGCATGGTCGGTATGTACGGAGTACAAGAAGACAACTGTAGGGCTTTTCTTGTTTTCCACAATAAAATCGTATGCTTTTTCATAATAGGGGATATACGCATTGTTTTCCAGATAAACGGTTTCATCAAAATAACGTTCATTGTGTGGGTAAAAGAGATTAATCCAATTGTAATAGAAAGCGATCTTTACGTTTGGTAGCTGATCTTTCAGTACTTTGAAAACTGAAGGGTAATAGCCTTGGGCATCTGTCTCGATGGCAGGTAGTCTGATATTGTCGATCCGCCAGTTGTTATCCACTACACCATGTTGTTCAGGACCACTGCCTGTAAGATGGCTGGTCCAGTTGGGTAGGGTGACGGATGGCATTACGACACGGGTTTCCAATGATAAAGCCCCTTCGGCTACAAGCGCGTCTATATGTGGGGTTTTTGCTTTCAGGTATCCTTCTACCGATATACCATCAAGGGCGATCATTACGACCCGTTTAGCCTTAGGAGCACTAAAACTAATTAGAGAAATAATTAAAAGGAGTGTGCATAATACTGTTCTTTTCATAACGATAAATGTTTGAATTTGTATTTGAGAAATTAAATCAATATTTTACAATTCCAATATTAGTATCCAGTCATATCCATGACCGCTTGTAGGTGGTTCTGCTTTGTATATCCCTTTCGCACGCACCCGTTTTATCAATTTCTTTTCTCCGGTACGAGGATCAAACCATGAAAGCTTCACTCTTCTTGCACCAGGTATCTTCTCAAGGGAAACATCAATACTACTACCATAAGGCAAATAGACAAATGCATAATCTTTTCCCCTCGTTGCCACGGCATAATCCTTTATATCGGTTTGAGGTGTCAGTATAATTTCGGGAGCGGGACGACGGCTGAAAAAATCGTAAGACTCCATCAGCTTTCTCCCATGCTGCATATTCCAGGCTCCCGGTAAATCCAATACATCATACCAACTATTCCGTGTATCACCACGGCCTAGTCCGGGCACTGCAAACTGCCAGATAGGATGGCAACCATAGGTATGGCCAAATGCACCACTAAATAGACTCCAATACATTGCATGTCTGACATTCGTTTCATCAAACCATATGGATACACCTTTAGGCTGATTTTTTACTGGATGATCTTCATAGCAAGGTTCTGAATTAAGAACTGGTTTGACAGGATCTTTATCATAATCCCCACAGATAAGCTTCTCGAAAATATCGTACATGTAATGATGATGGCCTGTCTGGCAACTGTTGAAATCGAGCCACTCCCGATCATGGAACCATGTACTTGAAGTATTACGTCCCAAAGGATGAAAGGTCATCAAATGATTTGTTTCCTCCGACTTGATTCCTCTTGCCATGGCATCCCAAATTGGCGTATTATTTCCTCCTCCGCTTCTATCTCCTCCAATTATCCAGATAATATTTGGATAATCTTTATAGCGTTTTCCCAAGTATTGTCCATAAGCATAGGCATTCTCAGTATTGAAAATAACCGGACCCTGTCCCCAGGACTTATCAACTTTATCTCCCCAAGTGGGAAGTAACCCTATATAGATCCCTTTTTCTTTCGCTATACTAACCACTTTATCCACAAAGGAAAAATATGCCTCATTAGGCTTTTGCGGGTCATTATCAAAGAGAGGCTTGTCATTATTCCTGTTTGGGGTATTTAATCCGTCCTCTTCAGCGAGTATTACCGCTTGGATTACTGTAAACCCTTTTTGTCGGCGATTTTCCAAATATTTTTCCGCTTCCTCTTCATTCAATCTGTGAAATAACTCCCAAGCGGTATCGCCAAGATAAAAAAACGGTGTACCGTCACTATGACATATAAATCTTTTATTCTCATGAACCACCAACCTTCCATGAGAGAAATCGACAGATGGGCCTTTATAAACTTCTTGTCCATGTAAGTTTTCCAGACAAAAAGAGAGAATTAAGGAGCAGGCAGATATAATTCTTATAAAAAATGTATTTATATAGAGGCTATTCATTACAGTTAAAAATTTCATCGCTACAACAGATTAATAAGATTGAAATTGTATCCCAATCCTATTAATCTGTATTTACTGAAAGGTACGTTATTGCTATTACAATCTCTGATCCATTATGTCAATAATCTCTAATCGGCGTATGCACCCCAGAATTTTAATTCACTGATCATAAATTGCGGGACATTCGTGTTGGTACTATACACACAGAACCGGATGTAACGGAATGGCATACTTGTTTTATCCGCATCGATTTCAAATTCGATGCCAGCCCTGACAAATACCTGGTCCTCATTGGTCAGTGTTGCCGGTGATGTAGCACCGGAAGGAAGGCGCATATGACAATCAGCCAGCTTTACCCAATCTTCTTTCCATGCATCGGTACCGCCTACGGCAGGCCATCCCGTCCAGTATTTCAAATTGTCGGCCTTACTGCCGTCACCAATCTGAGCAAGCGGCTTGGGATCATTAGTTCCATATACTTCAAAATCGAGTGGAAGTTCTGCTGAATAGAGCGGTGCCCTGTCACGCATCCACCACCGGAAGCGGCTGTATGATGCCTTTTTGCCCATGTCGATGGTAAAATAATAAGGAAACAGGTTAGAGGCGGACTCTCCCGGCACAAAATCTGACAACACGTTATTGGAACAATGCCAATAAGCGCTTCCGCTCATCTCTATACCATCCACAGCTGCATTGATATACCTACCGCTAATCAGGCGGTGCATGTCTCCCCGATACAAATGGGAACCATCTGGTTGATTGCCGGGCCATCCCCATTGTGTCCAAACCACAACACCTGTCACCGGATCTTTCCCTAGAATTTCCTGTTCATATAAAGGAGTAATGACTGTATCTAAAGGGACGGCGTAATTGTTCCACCTGTCACGCAGTTCGATCTTAAAATCCTGGCTTACGGATTCCAACCCCCTGAAAGTAACTCTTCCCTGAGTTGCTTCTGAATAATAGGTGTCAAAAACCTCCATTTCATCCTGGTCGTTCTTTTTGTGAAGGGAGAGAGCTATTGCCTTATTCATCGGGTTCTCCCAGGTCACATGAAGTCCAGAAAAAGTTGCGTTAACCTTTAACGATTCCCTTACCAGTGCAACAGGGGGTACCAGCGGTTTGATCGTGACATGTACCGGTTCGGATTCATTCCTACTTTTGTCAATCGCGTATAACGCTACCGGATACTCCGAAGTATCGGCATACCCTTCCAGCACTATGGTGTCCCGGAATGCAGATGAAAAGGCTTCCCGGAGTTCCTGATTCTGTTTTCCAAGTGCATATACCGCTTTCACACCCAATAAATCGTTGTCATCGGGCAGAGTATAAGTAATTCTGGCACCTCCGTGCAAACTTTCTACCTTAACATCACTCACCGGTCCGGGTGGAACGTTATTGATCGGATCCTGCCAATCTTTCACTTCAGTGCAATTGCAAAGGGAAAGAAAGAGGATTACTATTTGTATGATAATCAATTGTTTTTTCATTTTTCTTTTTTTATTACCATCCTAAATTCTGAACAAGATTTGTATTTTTAAGCAGTACGCTTTGCCTGATAGGCCACAAATAATCCTTTTTAGTAAAGGTAGGGGCATAAACCTCTTTTACCTGATAAAATTCAGCAGCTGTCGGCCCCACAATATTTAATCCCCGGATGGGGCGGTTCATATATTCTTCTGCCAGTTTCCAGCGTCGGAGATCCCAAAAGCGGCTACCCTCGAAAGCCAGTTCATTTAACCGTTCCCTACGGATAATTTCCCGCATTCCCTCCTGTGTGGAAGGTTTATCCGGATTGAGGGAATAATCCCGCCAGCTTTCTACAACCCCCTTCAGGCCGGTACGTGCCCGCACCAGATCAATATACTCATATACTTCAGCATCCGGTACCGCTTTCACTTCATTCAATGCCTCGACATACATCAAGTACAAATCTGCCAATCGGATGATTGGAAAAGCATATCGGTAACAGTTGATATTGGAATTGGCAACCGGTACTGAAGTCAGGTAATGGGTCAGCTTTTTACATAAATATCCAGTACTGGAATAGCGTTCTGTGGGTGCTATACCTCCACCTGCATCCAAACCTTTCATCTGGGTATACCACATGTCATTGTCCGCATTTATACGTCCATTTCCGTAAAAAGTTCCACCATCGAAGGTGATCGCTCCGTAAAATCGCGCTTCCCTGTAGAAATGCAGGTTAATCGTTTGAAAACCTTCCCGGATATAATATTTGTGGGAGGAGTTTCCGATTCGAAAATCCATCGGGTTGATTCCGACCCATTCCTTATCTTCTTCGATCGGAACACCATTATATGTATAGAACTGTTCAACAATCTGAAGTGTAGGAGCATAGCTTTTTCCAATCCCACCGGAGTTATTATCAGGATTCCATGCCGGGGAGCATACCCTTTGCAGAGGATCCGGGTTGACGTTCGATTCTCCCCATATAATCTCCTTGTTCCAACGCTCTGTTACGGCTCCTCTCACCTGCATAGCAAGGATAGTGTAATCACTCAAGTTATTCGAGAAAGGGAGTGTGCGGAAATTGAACAGTTCATGCCCGGCCTCATGTGCAATATCGATGGCCTCTTTCAGTGCATCGGCTGCCCGTTGCCACTTTTGCAATTGGTAGTCCTGTGGAAATAATTGCCGTCCCTTGTTGTCTACAATCTTTGCATAATCTGTATTTCCATTGAACAGAGGACTTGCAGCAAGGGTTAATACCTGAGCTTTTAGTGCCAGAGCAGTAACCTTGGTCGGTCTTCCCAGGTCACTGGTGATATCTAAGATTTCCATGGGAAGATATTCGATGGAAGAGTCAAGGAGCTCTACTATATAATTGACCACGTCGTCCACCGGTTCACGATAACGTCTTACTTCGTTGGAAGACGCACTGGTCGGAAGATTTTCCTTGATGAGCGGAATAGGACCATACATCCGAAATAGGTAAAAATGGTAGTAGGCTTTTAAAAAGGTAACTTCGGCTATCCACCAATCCCTCTCGTAATCATCCAGATCCTTAGGCGTATAAATATTTTCCAGAAAAATATTACAATCGGTCAATGCAGTAAAGAGTGCCTTTCCTCCCCTTAGATTGTACTTGTCGCCTACACTTGCCCAGTAGTCTGCAAAGGGAGAATTAGTACCTTGACTTCCTTTGGCAATATTCCAAAGGATGGGAGAGACAATATTGGCTGGGTCAATATACCAGACTTCGTCACCACCCAACAACGCTGGATTGGAAGCTGGATCGGCATGGTTGGGGAGAAAAGAAAAACATCCATATAAAAATTTTTCCGCTTCATGCCGGTTACGGAAGGCATGATCGATCGTTGCTGTGTTGTCCGGGACAACATCAAGGTAATCCTTACAGGAAATAACCGTCGACCCTATTGTAAGAATTACAATAAATAGCATTATATTTAATCTATTTCGTACCATATCTCTAAAATTTAAAAAGTCAGAATGAAACATTAATACCGACGTTGGTTACACGTTGCAAGGGATAGCCCAAACCGTTGCCTCCCATCTCCACGTCCCATAATTTGAACTTGCTGATCTTAAGTAGATTGGTGCCGCTCAAATAGAGTCGGCATGCATCCAACCGAAGTTTTTTAACCAACGATGAAGGCAAGGAGTAACCCATTTCCACACTCTTCAACCGTAAGTAAGAGCCGTCTTGCATAAACCAGGTACTCCGTTGCACATTATTGGTTATCCCATAATTGGATAACCTGGGCCAACCGGCAAAAGGATTTTGAGAAGATTCCGACCAATAGTCATCTGCAATAAATTTAGCCACACCTGTTTCGAGTATCTTTCCTCCAGAAATTGATTTTATAAAAGGGGACATTTTCCCGGGATCGATCCAAAAAGAAGAGCGGGCGGATCCGGAAAAGAAAAATGAAAAATCGAGGTTTTTATATCCAGCCGATAATCCAAATCCATAGTTAACTTCTGGAGTGGTAGGACGTCCAATCGGCACCATATCAATCTCGTTTATGATTCCGTCGCCATTAATATCCTTGTATTTGATATCGCCAGGGCCATATTCGTCTACATCCTGACGAGGAGAATTCCGAACATCGGCCTCATCAATAAAAAGGCGCTCCGCCACAAAACCATGTTTTTGAGAGATCGGCAATCCGATCTTGGATCTCCAAGGGATCTCACTTAAGTCGGGTTCCTCGTAATATTTGTAGACTGCACGGGCATAGGTAAAGTTACCTCTTCCAGTAATCCAGAAATCTTTACCAAATGACTGGTTATAATCGATTGATATGTCGAGTCCTTTTCCGTCTGCCTCTCCGAGGTTTCCTTTAGGGGTGGCCCATAAGCCCATAGAGGTAGGAATATCTGCCCTGGTTTGCAAAATATTGGTTCTATGCTCCTTATATAAATCAGCCAAAACTTCAATTTTATCTTTGAATAGGCTTAACTCCAGCCCTATGTTGGTTTTGTATGCGATTTCCCAACCAATTTCGGAATTAGGGTAGCTATTAATTTTAACTCCGGTTCTGGTTCTGCTAAAATCATAACCGGTAGTAAAAGAGCCTCCTCCTCCGATATTCACATCTGACAGATAAAAAAATCGCTCGTTTCCAATCTCATCATTACCTACCAGACCATAAGTTCCTCGTATCTTCAGTTTGGATATCAGAGAATTGATCTCACTTCCTTTCCAGTAAGATTCATTGGACACTACCCATCCCAAACCAAATGACGGGAAAAATCCCCAACGGTGCCCTTTATCGAATTTTTCAGAACCGTTGTAGCCGAAATTAAATTCAGCCAGATAACGGGTATCATAGTCATACGTAAAACGTCCGGACAGACCCAGATTTCTTTTCTGCAGCGATTCAGATAAAGTCCTAGCATTGGCGGTCAGGGAATTCCTTACTATCCCAACCAACATCCCACTTACCCCATGCTGTCCGAAAGTTTCATTATAAGCGACAGATCCTTCTGCATAAAATGAACTGGAAATAATCTTGTCACCAGGACTGTAATTCAAATATTCCGTACCGCCGTCCCGATTCAATTCAGTCAGTAGGTATTCATCTTTAAACCGGTCATACTGGGATACTTCGTAATAAAATGGATTATAGGCACGGGAAAGGTTGAAAGAAGAGTTTCGAGTGGTATTCCCCAAAAGCCTACCAGTTAACCCTTTTACCCATTTGTCAAAATCCTGTTTAAATTCCATTTGTGCCATCATCACCGTTGTACTTTCTTCCCGGTAACCTTTAACCATTTCGGCATACGGATTCATATAAGAATCATCTTCTTGGCCACCAAACAAAATATGCTGGGTATACTGATTGGCTTTGTCTGGCTCAAAGTACGCGGGAAACCGAACGGGACTGACGTTTAGTATTTTCTGGTACAGGTCGCTACCACCGGTAATAGGGCCGACATAATCATCAAAGGTTCCATGGACACGGATTATCGCTTCAGTTGAAGGAGTCAAGTTTATGTTGATATTCGACCGGATCAGGAATTTTTTCAGGTCAATATTGTTGTTGAAATTATTCCGTTTATCCACTTTTAATATCCCGTTGTCCTGAGAAAATGAACCGGCAATGTAGTAACGGGCAACTTTTCCTCCACCCGAAATATTGAGATTGGCTCTCTGGTTGACAGCTACATCTTTCATCAACATATCCATCCAGTTCACGGCTGGATACACATATGGATTCAATCCTTTCATCGTATTCTCGATCTTGTTGTTGGAATACGGCATTGGAGCCAATGGATTTCTAGTAAGGGCAGCTTCATTGGCCATCTGCATATAGGTGACCGGATCGGCCATTTCTATTTTTTCCGTTGGGGACGAAAACGAATTCTCTATACGCACCGAAACTTTTACAGTTCCTTCTTTTCCCTCCTTCGTCGTTACCAGAATGACACCATTCGCCCCTCTGGCACCATACAAGGCGGTGGCAGTCGCATCTTTCAGGATGGAAAAGCTCTGTATATCATCCGGATGCAATCGGGAAAGATCATGTGTGGTCATCTCCACATTGTCGATCAATATCAAAGGGTCCACTTTCCCGGTTCCAAAGGAAGTGATCCCCCGGATAAAAAAATTAGCATTATCCTGTCCCGGTTCACCGCTGGTCTGATAAGAGATCATCCCCGACATTCTTCCTGCAAATGCGGTCGTTAGGTTACTTGACGGTACCCGAAGATCTTTGGCATTGACCGTTTCGATGGAAGAAATCACACTCTCTTTCTTCTGTTTACCGAAAGCTACAATAGTAACTTCTTCCAATTCATCAATTAAAGGTTGCATCACTACTTCAAGATACGTCTTATTTTTCACCTCAACTGTTTGGGACTGCATCCCAATAAAAGAGAACAACAGTTTATCAGTGGTCAATACCCTAATTTCGAAAGTACCATCGATATCGGTGGTTACACCCCTCGTGGACTTATCCACAAGAACATTTACACCCGGCAAAGGGTCGCCAGTATCGATTTCTACAACCTTCCCTTTTACGGTTACCTGCTGTTGTGCAAGTACACAAACAGGGATAAAAAGAAATGCGAACAATAATAATTTTGTGTTTAATTTCATCTCATTCTCATTTGTTTAGATTAATAATTAGACTTTATTTGAATTTTGCAATTGACTGATATCTTTACATTTTACAGGATACTCACCTAAAGGATGATTAGAAGTAGTTATAGCGGGGATAACAAACATCTTTTACAGTAATTCACACATTCGATGACTTCATTTACGGCATCGGATCCTTCAGGTATTTTATGTTCCAACTCAATATCGCAGGTAATCGGCCATTTGTTTCTCTGAATCAGTCGAAGAATATCTTCAATTGGAGTTTCTCCTTCACCCCAGGGCATATTCTGATTTGGGTTGACTGCCGTCGGTCCGGTTTTATCTTTTAGATGTAGGCTTGCAATACGATTATGAAGTCTTTCTATTACCTCATTGGGATGCATTCCGGTTGCACCAAAGAAATGGCCGACATCCAGATTTAACATCAGATAAGGGCTATATGCCAAAATCTGATCAAAGCTGAAGTCAGGATTTCCCGGTTGTCCGTGATTATGAAGAATAACATAACGCTTGTGTTTATTGGCAAATGGTGCGAATCGTTTTGCCACATCTTCAGAAATTTCCATCGATATACCACGAGCTCCGAGTGTTTTACATACGGCAAAAGCGTAGTCGATTTCAGCATCTGACCAATCGGTTATACCTGCTTCAAACTTCACAATATCGATTTTTATCCCTTTGGCTGCAAACATCTTACGTATCTCCTTAAATTTCTTCATTGATACAGATTTACGCCAATTCTTCCTTCCCTCATGATCATTCTTGTCAGGAATACCCAAATACTTCTCGAGCGGATCTCCCTTTAATTCTACTGAATTTATTCCGGATTCAACCAGATAATTTAAAACAGCATCCAATGACTGATCAGGCATACTACGATAACTGTAAGTGGTAATACCGATCTGGACTCCAGCAAATTTCGATCCTTTTTCTTTTGAGAAAAGAGCGAATGGCAGAACGATCAAAATTGCAAGAATAAAAAGTTGAATTGTTTTCATTTTTCGTTTTATTTCTTCAGAATTAATACCCAGTCGTTTTCATTTTTAGGATCTCCGGGTGCATCAAAAACCAAATCTCCCTTTCCTGTTTTTATTCTTTTCCGGAAGGGTCGCATTGCTGTCGATTCATGCCCATCAACCCACCACATTCCGGTTCTCGGATTAAACCAATAGGCATTCAGCCTCCCTTTTAACTTTGTAAGGTCGAGATGGACATCTTTTCCGCCGGCAGTATAAACCATTGCCCAGCTCCTATCATTACCGCGCATGGCGGTAATCCGGTCTGAATGTCCACCCTTTATGGACGACGCTGCCGCACCGCCACCATCACCATCCTCCCGGGTATTTCCATCCCCGATTGTCTCTCCCTGCTCTCCTATGATCAACTCCTGATCGGGAGTCCTCCCTAAAAACTGCTTGTCTGTCCAAATTTCACGTGCGGCATGGTATAGGTATTCCATTTGGCGGAGGCCGGGCAAATCAAGGTACTTCCGCCAGTCTTTGGGGAATTTCCAGGCGTCGGAGCCGTAAGTATGTCCGAATCCGCCTGACAGGACGGTCTGCCACGCCTGGTACCTGACACCCCAGTCCGTTATTGCCCCTTCGTAACGTCCCTCACAAAGCCAGGTCGGCTTGACGGGTGTCAACCGGTAATCGTTGGGGACAGAAATAACCTGGTCATAAGGGGTATCCTGGATAGAATTGAAAGTCAACCACTCCTCGTGATGAAACCAGTCCGACGAATTCGGTGCCCATTTCCTCGGATGGAATGAGATAAGCGGTTTTGTCAAGCCACTGTCCAGCCCATCGGTGATTCCTTTGGCCATGGCTGTGTAGACACTCCGGTAGTCGAGGTCCTCGTAAACGCCCGACCGGTCTCCGCCGACCATCCAGATCACATTTTTCGCATCCTTGTACCTTTCAGCTACCCAATAACCGTATTTATAGGCATTCTCCCGGTTAAAGATGATATACTTGTTCGGCTTACCGTTGTAAGAGCCGGTAAACCAGTCACCCCAGGCCGGATGTAAAACAACATACATCCCGTTTTCATCTGTTTTTTCGATAACCCAGTCCAGATGGTCCCAGAAATCATACTCGACGGGGGAATCGGGGCTATTCCCGGGAGTCAGGATAGGTTTCAAAGGATTTGGCAGCTCCTCTTTATCCAGCTTGAAAGCAAAATCACCATAAAAGTTCTTTCCGGGATCAGCCATCTCAAGATCAAGGATGATCATCGATATGGCATTGATCTTTTTATCTTTCAGGTTAGCGATCAACTCAATTACATCTTCCCGGGAGCCATTTCTTAAAAGCTTCCAAACGGTAAAACTGTTCAGGAATATCGGCTTCTCCCTGGCTGTGGCCAGAAGATGAGGATTCTTCTTGCTTACATAAAGTTGTTCAGCCTCTTGTTGTGCGAAACAAGGCACTATCAACAGAAAAGAGATCAAAAACAAAAAAACGGATTTTATTTTGACACTCTTCCCTTTCAAAAGGAGGGAAAAGAAATGAACGGTTAAAACATTTTCAAGAGGGTGGCGAATCATTTTTTTGCTGAAAATCATAATCAATTATATTTTATCATATTATATATTTTCAAAAAATCTATCAATAGCACTATCTTTACAACTTATAGAACTCTTCCCATCCTTTGCGTGGAGGAGCTCCAACTAACAATTCGTTAGCTAATCTGTTATTGGTAATTATCTTTTTCTTACGGTCAAATTCCAGTTTGGTATTAAGTTTTTGAGCTAATACTCCAAGACAGAATATCTGGGATAACGGACCGGCGACCTCAAACGGAGACCGTACTTTTTCTTCTCCTTTCACAGCTTTAAGGAAATTAGCCCAATGGTTTGATGTGCTCTCCGGTACTTCGGGTAAAAGGTGTTCCATCTCTTTGGCTTTTTCTTCCGGGATAATAGACAATGTCTGACCATGAGATCCTCCTTTAAATATCAAATCCCTACTATAAATAATTTTTCCCGGATTAAGCTTCGAAGGTTGGATTTTTCCAACACTTGTCGGAGGAATATTCGGATCTAATTCAGAGACTCCATATCCTTCGGGTACCTCCGGAATATTATTTACGCCATCATACCAGGTGATATCGCAGGGAGGCATACCGTCCCGTTCCGGAAACCGGAACAATATGGTTGATGCCATCGGGAAAAAGAATGGATTATGCCCTTCAAGCTTAATGGGATTTATTTCAAAGGGTAATCCAAGATCCAGGAATTCATGGGCAGTGTCGATAATATGTGCCCCCCAGTCGCCCAGTGCTCCCATACCAAAATCATACCAGCAACGCCATTGTCCGTTAATAAAATCTTTGTTGTAGTCATGATGTTGAACGGCCATCAACCAGGTATCCCAATCCAATGTTTCCGGGATTGGCTCCGGATCGGGAAGCTTCTTCATATTCACATCAAATTTATGCCAACGTCGACCACCATTCATATGGGCAATAATCGTTATTACATCTTTGATGATTCCTGCTTCCGTCCATGCTTTAAATTGAAAATAATTCGCCTCAGAGTGTCCCTGATTTCCCATTTGTGTGACAACACCATATTTTTTTGCCGCTTTCATCATCAGTTCAATTTCATTGAAAGTCCGAGCCAAAGGTTTTTCTACATACACAGGTTTACCTAAAGACAGGGCCAGCATTGTAATGGGAAAATGAGAGTGATCAGGGGTTCCTACCAAGACGGCATCAATATCGTTTGTCATCTTGTCAAACATTTTTCTAAAATCGCGATACTGAGGAATATACGGAAATTTCTTTATATGATTCAACGTATGAGGAGCTCCCATATCTGTATCACATAAAGCCACAATATTACATAATCCTGTGTTGTACATAATATTCATATCCGAACCACCCTGATTTCCAATACCGCAACATGCTAGATTTATCTTGTCGCTGGGTACCACCGATCCATATCTGACCAACTCTCCTTTTCGATCTCTTACCTCTTTTTTTGCAAATAGGACATGCGATGGAACTATTATTATTGCACTACAAGCCATCGCTGTGTTTTTTAGAAATTTTCTTTTAGATTTTTCCATGATTTTTTTAATCGACGGTTTACCTGTCTATCTATGATTGTTTATATTAAAAGTTTTCCGATATAATTCCTAGTTCATGATACTTTAAATATAAGTCGCGATATACCTCCCTGTTTTTCTCATTTGGATGATAAATGGCGTTATATCCGGAATTCATTGCCCACTGAGCTCTTTCAACATCAGGATAAACGTCTGCGGCAACTGCAGCAAACATAGCAGCTCCTAAAGCACACGTTTGAGTCGATTTGGCCACTTTAACAGGCATGTCTATTACGTCAGCCAATGTCTGCATCACGAAGGGAGATTTATGTGATATGCCTCCTGCAGCTATTACTTCACGAATGGCTACTCCATTTTCCAAGAAACGATCGGCAATCGCTTTTGATCCGAATGCGGCAGCTTCAGCCAAAGCCCGGAATATCATCGGAGCTGTACTTCCTAAAGATAATCCCGTAACAGTTGCTTTCAACCGTTGGTCTGCATCGGGTGTTCTCCGTCCGTTAAGCCAATCGGTAGCCACCATAGAACTTATCGAAACTGGTATCTTTTGCGCTTCTTTCGATAAAACAGACAGCATATTATCCTCTATATATTCAATTAGTTGAGTTATTACTTCTCTATTTACAATATCTGATTTTAAGAGGATATTTTTTAAAGGCCATTTCAAAACCCGACTGAACCACGCAAATAAATCTCCGTATGCTGATTGACCTGCTTCCAAACCGATCATGCCAGGAATAACGGAGCCGTCAACCTGTCCACATATGCCGGGGATAAGATTGTTCCCAATTTCATCATATGAGGAAACCATTATATCACAAGTGGAAGTTCCTATCACCTTTACCAGTGTGTACGGTGTGATGTGGGCGCCCACAGCTCCCATGTGACAATCAAAAGCGCCCACAGCTACCGCTACACGAGAAGAAAGTCCCAAACGGGAAGCCCACTCTGGAGTCAGATATCCCGCTACTGTATCACTTGTCCTTGTCTCCGTGAATAATCGATTTCGAAAATCGGCTAAAAGGGGATCAAGTTCTGTGAGGAACTCTTCCGAAGGCAAACCACCCCAGGAAGGATGCCACATTGCTTTATGTCCAGCTGCACACCGACTTCTAAGCATTGTCTCTGGTTTTGTTTTTCCGGTAAGTATTCCGGTAACCCAATCGCAATGTTCAACCCATGAATAAGCCGCTTCACGCACAGCCTCATCTTCACGAAGGAGATGAAGAACTTTTGCCCATACCCATTCCGAAGAATAAATCCCTCCTTCATAAGCAGTATAGTCGGTATGCCATTTTTTTGCCAGTCGGTTTATTTCGGTCGCTTCTTCAACGGACGTATGATCTTTCCAAAGGACAAACATGGCATTGGGATTATCACAAAACTGATCCAGTAAAGCCAACGGAGTGCCATCTATGTTAGTCAGGACAGGGGTACTCCCGGTAGTATCTATCCCAATCCCTTCTATCTTATCGACTATACCTGAAGTAGATTCTGAAATAGCCTCTCTTATCGCTCCTTCCATCGCTTCGATATAGTCTAAAGGATGTTGTCGATATTGATTTTGCAGACGATTACAATAGAGTCCCTCACTCCATCGGCGATACGATTTCACCGATGAAACAACCTCTTCTCCTGTCAGTGCGTTAACGATCAACACGCGACAGGAATCAGTTCCAAAATCAACGCCAATCACATACCTGTTCATTGTCCGTAGTATTTATCAGGGCCATGTTTTCGTGAAAAATGCTTTTTTACCAGAGAGTCATTCATCTTGAACTGAGGATTCAGGGTGGATGAGAAATATGCCATTTTTGCGATCTGTTCCAGGACTACTGCATGAAACACTGCTTCAGAAGCAGACTTGCCCCATGAAAATGGACCATGATTTCTCACCAGTACACCTGGTGTAAAAAGAGGATCTATAGCAGAAGAGGTAAACTTCTCCACAATTACCTTGCCGGTCTCCCACTCATACTCATCATTGATTTCGGTCTCCTTCATATCGCGTGTGCATGGGATATTACCGGCAAAATAATCGGCATGGGTCGTTCCCTGTAATGGGATATCCAGACCTGCCTGTGCCCATGAAGTGGCAAATACGGAATGTGAATGGGTTATCCCCCCTATTTTTGAAAAAGCACTATACAAGGCAATATGGGTAGGGGTATCGGAAGATGGTTTCAGATGACCCTCTACAACCCTGCCCTCAAAGTCGACTACTACCATATCTTCCGGGCGCATCGAATCATAAGGAACCCCTGATGGCTTGATAACGACCAATCCTGCCTTCCTGTCGATAGCACTCACATTTCCCCAGGTGAAAATGACTAAGCCATGTTTCACCAATTCAATGTTAGCCCTGTACACATCATTCTTCAAACTGTCAACCATATAGCGTGAAATTTAACTGCTCAGGTAATGGCCAATATCTGCTCTTTTACATTCTCAATACCCAATACTTTTTTCCAATCGGACTTAAATATTTCATTAATCCCATATGTAATAGCTTTATTGGCAGCATCCGAGAATACCGCACCGGGGATCTGGTCAAAAAGAACAGCCAATTGTATGTGAAGATGTCCCAACAGAAAATCTTTCGCAGCCTCAGCAGGCATCCCTTGTTTGATCACCTCATCTAATGCTTGTCTTATTACATATATGCAAGTAGATGAGAGTGTTTCCACCAATCCGGGTTCCAGAATGGCCATTTGTTCCACGGTAATTCTGTGTGCCACAGAGATCGGGGCATACATCTTTGTCGCAATCTCTACTCCCAGTTCATAATCGGATTCTTCCCCATCCATTAAGGCACATACCATGGTTTGTTTTGCCAGATTACCTCCGAAATGATCTTTCTGGGCTTCAATGGTAGGCTCCCAATTAAATATAGAAGGATGGGAAGGATGGGTCACAAAATAGGCGATATCGAAGCGATGGTAAAGCTTTCCTGCGTAAGGAGCGGCGGGATCGAGTGTAATAACCAGGGAACCAGGTTTCATCAGTTTCACGATTCCGGGCGATACCGATTCTATGGCAACATCGGGGATCGCTAATATCACCACATCCGACTCCGGTACAGAATCCGATTCCGACGAACAACTGAGACCTAGCTCTCTTAGCCTTATTCTCCCCTCTTCACTGATTTCGACATAGGAGATGTCATAAAGCTCATCCTTCAGGTTTCTGGAAATACGCATACCCATTTTCCCACCTGCACCAATAATTGTTATTTTCTTCATACGATTAATTGTCTTGTCTTGTATTTGCATGGAAACATCCCATAATCAAGAATTTTAGAATTAAAAACCAGAATAAATCGATAAATAAAAAAATCAAAAACCCGTAATAGACATTATATTGATTAAGGAATAAGATTGATGATAATCAAATATCTAAAATCTTATTCGACATAAACTTTAATGAATATGTCCTAATTTTTGGCCCTTCGTTCTTTATTGTTATACTTTAACCAAAATTTTTCAGGTAAATCATTTCACCCCTTTTTGCTGATTCGTAGGAAGCCCACACCAAACGCACTGTTTCCAGATTATCCTCACCTGTAGTCTCGGCCTTGCCTTTTTGTATCATTGCGTTCAATATATCACGGTTTACATGTATGCCACTTTCATGATTTACGATATAATTGGGGTCAGCCCAACCATAAGAAGGAAATTCAACTTTTTCTAATGAGGTACCCCGGGTTGTGGTGGTCCTTATTTCAAATGAATTCCCAGGTCCTAAGGCAATAGTTCCCTTTTCACCCTCCACTAATACATTCACAGTAGAGAACATATCGTGTTCCACCATAGAAGCATAAGACATTTCCGTATAGAGTGGCATTCCATTAGCCATTTCCATCATCACCACAGCTACATCTTCCCCTTGGATCCCAGGATTCATCGTTCTGGTTTGGCACCACAATTTAGACGCTTCTCCAAACAAGTAGCGACAAATATCTAGTACGTGCGATCCCATATCGGTAAGGATAAAATGAGGTAGTTCCTTAAGAAAGGGTTGATTATCAAAAACAGGAAAATTTGAAAGGAAGGAGACACGTGCCTTGAAAGGTCTACCGATAATTCCAGAATCCATAATTTCCTTAAAACGCCTTAAGGGAGCTTGCCAACGGAAATTTTCATGAATATAGAGGGATGCACCTTTCTGCCTGCACTTCTCTACCATCCTTTTGGCAGTCTCCCAGTCGGGTGCCATCGGCTTCTGGCAGATTATATGTTTTATCCCTGCGTCGGCAGCCATTTCAACAAATTTGAAATGAGTATCTACATCGGTGATAATATCCACAAAATCTAGTCTCTCTTTAGCAAATAACTCAGTAGCATCATTATAGATATTGCTCACCTGAAATCTCTCTGCCAATGCTTGAGCTTTTGATCTGGTACGGTTGTAAAGCGCCACAAGCTCTACTTCCGGAATTTCACCCCAGGCTCCTACCTGAAACTGCGCCCAAAAGCCTGTGCCTAAAACAGCAAATTTTAATTTTTCCATTGAATCAGTATAAAATAAAATTAATAAGACAATTGACGTAAATATTGCATACTTCTACGAGCCCACTCATTCTCACGGGCAATCGTATCTTCCAGGGTAGGTCCGAACGGTGTCCATAGCTCCAGAATGGCACTGCTACACTTGCCTTTGACGCTAAGCTTGCCAAATAATCCGGTAATATCAAGTTTACCTTCCCCTGCTGGCGTACCCTCCACCTTGAAACCCATTTTATGATCCAACCGTCCGATACTGAAATCCTTCACATGAAGGTTTAATGTAAAAGGAGAGAGTGTATTGATCACTTCTTCAGTTCCTTCAGGTATCCCCAGAGAATTGACCGTATCCAGACAAATACCTACAAACGGAGAATTACAGGCCTCGACAATAGATGAGAACTCTGCACATGTTAACCTGTCATGATTTTCCAATGCAAGTCTGACTCTCGTTTTTTGTAATAAGGGTATGCATGGACGGATCACCTTAATTATTGTGTCGAATGAAGGTTCATAGTCATTCCCATCTATAATGAAACGCAAAGTATCTGCATGCAGAAAACAGGCTATCTCGATATACATCTCCAATCTTTCCAAGGTAAGTCCCTTCGCACCTACTTCTATCGTAATTAATTTCTCCTCTGCAAATGATAAGAGCCGGACTAATTCATCCCGGGAATAATTCTCCAGAGGCATATTATCAGCAAATTGTACCACTTCCGCTTTCAACTCCAATGCTTTTTCTATTAAATCAAAAGCTGAAAAGGAGTTCTTATTATCATATCCGGGAACACCTACCGACCACGTGAAAGTGTAACTTCCAATCCCTATTTTAAGCTTGTTATTCATCTCTATACGTACCGTGAGTAAACGATCAATGCCAATCCAATCAGATAGAACAGGAACATAAACGCCAGTACCCTATTGGTTCCTCTCGGTGCATCCTTAAATTCTTTCCAAACGAAAATACCCCATATGGCAGCTACGATAGGCGCACCATTGCTCAATCCATACGCAATAGCAGGAGAAGCTGCTTTGGCTGACATTACGCTCAATACTTGACCTAAACACCAGATCATTCCACCAAGTACTCCTATAAAATGTATTTTGGGTTTTCCTTTGAAATAATCTCTCATCGTAACAGATTCTCCTTCTACCGGATGTTTCATAAATATAGGATTGAATATAAGCGTACTTATAAAAGCACCCAAAGCAAAGAATACTACAGAAGTATAAGGAGTCAATGCTCCTCCGGTATATGACGGGGTGATATCGAAACCGACAGACATCATCACAAAACGGTAGAAAAAAGCTATAAAAATACCCGCCACCAATGCATAAATGACTCCTCTTGTACTCTTCTGCTGAGATGCCGATCTCTTTTTATAGGAAAACATGCTGCATATGATGGCTAGAATGATTACCGCGCAACCGATGAAAAGCCAGAAGGGATTTCCTTCAGGTTGACCAATATAATTTACCACAATGCCTAATATCCACCCTATCCCTCCCCCTATAGGGAAAGCTACGGCCATGCCTGTGGTAGCAATACCTGCCGTAAGCAGAATAGTGCCCAGATTCCAGATAAAACCTCCAAGCATTGCAAACAAGATATAACGAAAATGAGCCTGAATCATATCCTGTATAAAAGTTCTGTTGGCTGGTTCCATACTCCCAAGGGTAAAGGCAGCGATAAGTGATAAAAGGAGAATTCCTACTGAAAAATCCCAATAGAACAATTCAAAACGCCAGGGATGTCTGATCACATTTCTCGTATTTTGCCATGAACCCCAACAAATCATAGCCAGAGAGCATAATATTATGGATAGAAAATAATTTTGTACTTCAAACATATTCTTCTATTTATGAAACATTTTAAGTAATTAGTATATATTCTGTATACTGAATTGATGCCTTTATGTATGCAAAGATATGAATATTTCACATGCAAACAAATAAAATCAAATATTTTTTTTAATTTTATTTGTAATCTCTTCAAAAATATCTATGGGAGTTTTTTAGAAAACCAGAAAACAAGCTGCTGATAAGATTTAAATAAATTCTAGATATGTTTTCAAGAAGAGGATAAGTTCTTTAAAATAAAAAAATTGTAATTAGCGTTATGGTAAATCTGCGTTGCACTTCTGGGTTGAGCTGAGGGATATAATCTTTTAAATTTTATCCGTAACCTTTATTGTTTGCTGCCTGGGAAGGAGTTCATCCACCATAAATGTATTGACAATTTCATGCCAATCTTTTCGCTTTTCGATTCGGATTTCATTGGCAGTGATTCCCCGTCCTCGCTTATCAGTTGTTTGGCGATTTATCCATGTAGGTAACAGGATTATTTCCATCATAAGACTTCTTATAGGCATTGAACGCAAGTTCCATATGGATTGCGAAGTCTCTATTTTTTTGATTTTGTATGTATGCATTAATAGGTATTATCTATATACTTACATGTGAATTTTTTTATATGTATAAGAGGATATTCATTAATTCTTAGTTATAATAAAGTTGAAATTCTTTTTTATGAGAATTCTTTTGTATCTTTGTTTTCCTATATATCATATATCATATGATATATATGTTGTATATTGTCAATTTTTGAGCTTTTTACTCATGCGAAATTCAACTTCTAATTCTAACGGTGCTTATGACCGTATATTAAAAGCAATTATCTCTTCAGAACTCCGACCGGGTGATACTGTAGCGGAAATTCAATTAGCGCAGAAGTTCGGTTTCGGACGAACTCCAGTGAGGGAAGCTATTATGAGATTGGAGAATGAAGGATTCATTGTCTCTTCTGAACGGAAGAAGAGAATTCATATTCTTTTTCCCAAAGATATCGAAGAGATATTTCAGATAAAACAGTCTATCGAAAGTATGGTAGCCTTCCAGGCTTCGATAAAAGCTAGTGTAGAAAACAAAAAGGAGTTGGCAGATATGCTTGTAGAGATGAGATCGTTAAATAACGAAGAGGGCTATCAACATGATGCATATGTACAAAGATGGCTCGAGTTAGATGCCGATTTTCATGATCTGTTATTTAGGATTGCTAACAATTCTCGGGCAGGGGTGATTGTTAACAATTTGAATCTTCAGTTTCTCCGTATTAAATTAGGTATGTTGGTATTGGAGGAGCGTGTTGAAAAATCGGTACGAGAGCATCTTGAGATAGGAGAAGCTATTTACGAAGGAAGAAAAGAAGACGCCTCCCGATTGATGCACAATCATTTAGAAACTGTGAAACAAACAATTATCGCACTAATGAATACATTTTATCACGATTCGCTTTGATCTGTGATCTCTCTTTCGGTATATTGAATCTCATACGGATAGAGTTTTGATTTCGAAGAGTTGTGTTGGATGGTAATTAACTCTCCGGTAAGATTAGCGACTACTGAGTGTTTTTTTCCTGCTGATTTCCATGATAGCAAAACGTATTTTTCGGGTAACGGAGAACGACTGGAATAGAAATTCTCGGGTGGATAATTTGTCAGTTTTTCAAAGAATGTAAGAAGTGGAGAATTTTTCGTAAGATGAAAAATGAAAATTATTATCTTTGCTCCCGCTACAATAAGCTCATGTAGGGCTCCGATAAACCAACCTGTTTCAAAATTACTGCCGGCATAGGGATAGTCTGACAGGTGATTATTCGGTGTAATTTTTTCTACATTTGCGTTAAATCTTCTGAACAATGAGAGGGCGCTGATATGTATTGGCTTACCATTGCTAAACGTTTCGGCTGTCTTTACGGTATCATACAGGCCCATAATATTTTCAGTAATCGATATCTTATCTGATGCATGCTCCTGTGGTTGAATGGAGTAACATATGAAGTCTAAGTCTTGTTCGGACTGATAATTACGGTTTAGTTGGGCAAAATTGGCATCTGTACCTGCGCCTATCTGCGCATTCGGGAGAAATGGGCGCAATTGTGATAAGAGCTGGGGAAGCTCGTTATCTGTAAGAACAAATCCCTCAGAGGATAGTAAAGCAGTAAATTGAATAAGTGATGATAATGAGTTGTGTTTGCAAAACAACTTGAATGCTTCTGCTTCGCTATAATATTCTTTACTGAAGTAGAGTATCGCATAAATAGGGATATTCATTTCCTGTGCAAACAGAATAATGTTCCGCACCTTATCTTCCCAGAGGTTATTATACAGTCGAAAATCGATCCTCAGAAAAGAAAACGGAAAATTATTGTGCTGGAAGAAGTAATCCACTATTTCAGTGGAAAAGTTATCTGGGATCATTGTTCCCAACAATAGAGGAGGCAATAGTTGCTTTTCACTATTCTGATCCTTCATCCCAAAATATTCTTTGGCATGCACATCCGTTAAGATAGTGATGGTGATTTTCTGATAGAACAGTTCCCCTTTCTTCACCTCTACGGGGAAGGGTAACTCTAGAGGAGTAGAATAAACTTTATAGGAAGCATCTGTCCAGTTTCGTTGATCTTCCATTTCAAAAATGTCACCCTCGAAATCGATTTTTGCTGAAAAACGATCGAATTGTAACTCAATTTGTGATATGTTTTTTACTGGTTGATGTGGTGAAACGAGGAGAGGCAGTACAGTCGCTGAAGATGTCTGGTCAGTATGAGAAACATGACATGGACTCCCTTTTAGCGAAGAAGGTAAATGGATGCATAATCCAATCCGGTTCCTCATAAAGTTGGATAAAGCATTACCGTTTGCTTCGATAATAAGCTTATTGTCTTTAATTTTTATTGTTAGTTTGGTGGTGAAGTCCACCTTATCATTCTTGAATATAAGCTGATAAGAATAAGTGATTGTCGTATTGGAAAACTTAGATTTGAAATCTTTTGTTATATGTTCAATATTTTGCCATTCCTCATCTCTTACGGCAAAATAGACTCGCTGGATAATTTCTTTTCCCAGTATGTTTATTTTACGTAGATCACCATCTGAAAAGAAGAAACTGAAAAGGGATGTGTCTATTTTGATTGGATTCATTATCGTTGATTTTCAGATACTAAAAGAGATACTGTAATGTTAGCAACAGTATATCTCAATTATTACAAATGTACAAAAAAGTTTGTTCATATTATTATCTAAATTTAAAATTTGTCGTTTTTCCTTTGTTGGTATCTCAAGTTTATTTGCTTAATCCCAAACCCTAAATTTTTAGGTAATCGATATTTTTATCTGTTTGAGTAAGGCCTTGGTTGATTTGTTCATTTCTGATATTATGAATTCCTCCAGAGCAAATTTGATTTGTTTGACGGACTTCAAATGTTCTATTGCATCGTTTATTGAATACCTGTGGATGAGCATCTGTTTCTTGTTCAGGGGAGTGTTTTCAGTATCCGGAAAAACTCATATAAGTAATAAAAAAATAACAAAGAAACCACGCCCCCCCTGATATGGCTAAAATCCTTCATGCCGTCTATACTTAAACGGTAAGACGAGTAACCTTTTTTTGTTAAGTTAAATATCTATATCTTCAATAGAAATAATTTTCTTGGAAATAGCATAGATGGTAAGTCCTGACTGGCTGCGTATTCCTGTTTTCATCGCAATATTTTTTCTGTGCCTTACCACGGTATGAATACTGATATTGAGCGCATCGGCAATTTCTTTGTTCAACATTCCATTGACAAGGCCGGTCAGCACCTCGATCTCTCTTTTGGTGAGGTTTTCTTCTCCCTCTTTTTCATTTGGTTGGGATTGGCTCTTTTTATCGAGTTTCAGAAGTAGGTGTACGATGTGTTCGGTTGAGTCGTAAAGGGTAAAAGTAATGTCGATCAGTGTCGACGGTTTATGCATCATTCCGAAATCAATACCGGCAACGGCCAGGGAGGGGTAATGCTTCCTGATCTTTTGGATCTCCTTCTCCCGGTTTACAAATTGTACCGGATTAGCGATTAATATATCGATGGGGTGGGTGTCAAGAAGTTCGATCAAGTCGTCCAGTGTCTCTAACCTGTAGATACGGCAATCCATATCCGACTGGTAAAGAATCGTCTGTATACCTTCACAAATAATCTTCGAAGACTCTAAAATGGCTATATGGAGCTGTGCGGACTTATTCATTTTGCTCCCTTTCAATATCTATTCCCGACGGGATCAAAATGGTCTCCTCGATTAAGGAGTGGATGTACAGATCGAACTCAAGTTCATAAAGCGACATGAACAACTTGCGACGAAGATCGAGATCGTTATCAATCTTTATATATTTAAGTAGGAGATTTTTTAAATCCTTTAGTTTCAATTCTATATCGGTATGATGATCACTGTATTCCCTTGAGGAATAAATTTCCCGGTTGTTATTTTGTTTATTGTTGCCTAATAGCGTAATGAAATAGGGGAAAGCTACTTCATCTTCATAATCAAGGTGCTCCCTGACTTCCGTAAAATACTCATTGAAGAATTTTTCTAATAACTTCAATTCTTTCTCGGGATGATTTTCCTGAAGCTGACGGATACAAGTACTGATTTGGGGATATTTATCGAATCGGTAATAATTATGGCTGCTCTTCAGAAAATCGATTACCTGAAGTAGATCCTTTTTGGAGAAAGGTTGTACCTCTCTGCTTCCGGACCCATTGTAAAGATTGGCTATACTGATGAATAGCAACTCACTGATATCGTACTGGGCACAAAGCTGCAATACGGTCCGGTCGCTTACCCGGAAGTCGATGTTGAAGTGCTGCAACATCATTAACAGGTAAGGGTTGCCATCGATCAGATCAGCCATTTTCATATATGGCTTTACTCTTATCCTTGAAGAATGATACATGCCGTAGAATCGATTAGTATGACGAAATAGTGATGCAAAAATAGTGAAAGTCGAAAGAAAAAACAAGCATGATTGAACTATTCTGTCAAGTGAGGGCAGAACGAGTGTACCTGTTTTGCTGAACGTAGGAATAGTCTAACTCATTGAGTTTTTCCGGAACGCATCCTATACTCTCTAAACATAATAAAAAAAGATATCAATTTAGAATGGTTCTATATAGATATCTGATAGTCCCGGACTCGATTTTCCGAAAAATGGTGCTTTATCCCCAATTTTTTCGTATCATTGCGCTCAAAATTTCAATAAAAGATGTTCGATTTTCAAAACTTATTGATTCGTCGCCGGAGTATCAGGAAATTCAGAAAGGAATTGTTATTGCCTGATGAGATCCGGAAAATTATGGAAGCGGCGCTACTTTCACCCACTTCTAAAAACAAACATTCTTGGGAATTTATTGCTGTGGAAGAGAAAGAGATCCTCTCCCAATTATCGGTTTGTAAACCGGGCAGTGCTTCGTTTGTTGCCGATGCCGCATTGGCTGTCGCGGTACTGGGAAACCCGCTGATGAGTGACGCCTGGGTGGAAGATGCTTCTATAGCCGCCATCAATATGCAGCTGCAGGCCGAAGAGTTGGGTATAGGCAGCTGTTGGGTGCAGGTGAGAAACCGCAATTATTCCGATACGATAACAGCAGGTGAATATATCAATGATCTGCTGGATATTCCCATGCCGTTGGAGGTGTTGTGTATGATTGCCTTCGGTAAGAAAGAGAAAGAAAGAACCCCTGCCGATCCGGATAATCTTCTCTGGGAGAAAGTGCATATCGGGAAATATTAATTTAATGTGGCAATCCCGATAAGTCGGGACGAGTAATGGCAATCCCTATAAATCGGGACAAGTATCGCCAATTGGTTATTGGTAATTAATAATTAGTAATTTTTTCAAATCTCATGATAGATTTCCTCAAAATACCCTCTCCCTGCTTTGTGATGGAAGAGGAGCTGCTTCGCCGGAATCTCCGATTGATCCGATCGGTACAGGATCGTACAGGGGTACAGATTATTTTGGCTTTCAAGGCATTCGCCATGTGGAAGTCATTTCCGATTGTGCGGGAATACATAAGTCATTCTACTGCCAGCTCTGTTGCAGAAGCACAGTTGGCTTTCGAAGAGATGGGCAGCCCGGCCCATACGTATGCGCCTGCCTATACCGACAGCGATTTTCCCTATTTCCTGAAATACAGTAGCCATATCACCTTTAATTCCCTTTCACAGTTCGAACGCTTCTATCCTCAGCTGCAGGCTTCAGGGAAAAAAATAGAATGTGGGATAAGGATTAACCCGGAATTTTCGGTAGTAGATACCGATCTCTATAATCCCAGTTCTCCCGGTTCACGACTGGGAGTGACTGCTGACAAGATAGGGGTACAACTGCCTGAAGGTGTCACCGGGCTGCATCTGCATAATTTGTGCGAGAATAACTCTTATGATCTGGAAAAAACGTTGGAAGTGGTGGAGCATAAGTTCGGCCATCTTTTTGAACAGGTGCAGTGGTTTAATCTGGGTGGTGGCCATTTGATAACTCATAAGGAGTATGATGTGGAACACCTGATAGGGGTCCTGGCCGGTTTAAAGAAACGCTATCCTCATCTGCAGATTATTATGGAACCGGGTAGTGCCTTTGCCTGGGAAACCGGCGTGTTGGCGGCTACAGTTGCCGATATTGTTGAAAATCGAGGAATAAAAACGGCCATGCTCGATGTTTCCTTTGCCTGTCATATGCCCGATTGTCTGGAGATGCCCTATAAACCCCGTATCCGTGGGGCCAGCCAGGATCCCGTCCCCGGCAAACCTACCTACCGGATGGGAGGAAACAGTTGCCTGAGCGGTGATTTTATGGGGGAGTGGTCTTTTGATGAGCCACTGAAGATAGGTGACAGGGTGATTTTCGAAGATATGATTCACTATACAATCGTAAAAACAACCATGTTTAATGGTGTGTCTCATCCCTCGATTGGGCTTTGGAATACAAAAGGAGAGTTTGAACTGTATCGCCGGTTCGGTTATGAAGATTATAAACAAAGAATGAGTTAATTTGATTGATATTTTTTAAACAATTTCTAAACGGATAGTGTTTAACAAATTAAGAGAGTAAATCTCTGATGAGTAAATCAAAAAGTATTAATATTAAAAACGATTAGCTATGGGTTTTATATGGTGGATCATTGTAGGTGCCGTGGCCGGTTGGCTGGCAGGTAAATTGATGAGAGGTGGAGGCTTTGGCTTCCTCGTAAATCTTTTGGTAGGTATTGTGGGTGCTGTGATCGGGGGATGGGTTTTCGGCCTGTTGGGTGTCAGTACCGGTGATGGAGTAGTAGGAAGCCTTATTACTGCCCTTGTGGGTGCACTATTGCTACTCTGGCTTATCTCTCTCTTTAAAAAGAACAGGTGACGGAGAGGGTCGGAGTTTTTTCGGGATCATTCAATCCCATACACATAGGGCATCTTATCCTGGCGAATTATATCTGTGAATTCACCGATCTGGATGAGGTATGGTTTGTAGTCACTCCGCACAATCCTCTCAAAGAGGCTGGGGATTTATTGGATGATGCCCTACGCTTGAAAATGGTACAGCTGGCACTGGAAGAATTTGATCGGATGAAGGTGTCAGATGTGGAGTTCCATTTGCCCCGCCCCTCTTATACCATAGACACCTTGACAAAACTGGCAAGTGAACATCCTGATAAAGATTTTACCCTTATCATAGGTGGAGATAACTGGAAACAATTCCATAAATGGAAAGAATCTGAGAAACTGATAAACAATTATCGACTCTTTGTTTATCCGCGACTGGGTGAAGAGGTGATGATTCCTCAACAGTTACACTCTTCGGTACAGCTTATAAAAGCCCCCATAATGGAAATCTCATCTACTTTTATCCGGGAAAGTATGCGTGACGGCAGAGACATACGCGCTTTCCTACCCTTGAAAGTGTATGATTTTATAGATCAAAACAGACTCTACCGGTAGCTTTTGGTCACGTTTCCTGATCGTACCTGATCTTGTCTAAAATAATAGGCAGGATGGCGGTGTTTACGCCTGCCTCTTGTAGCTCACTTTCATCTTCGGCGAGCATCGATTGAAATATTTCAAAACTGCCCGCTTTGTCGAGTGAGAGTGTGTAAAGTTCAACTGTTTTTTTTGTCTGCTCCAGGCATAATGCCACATGTCCCGCGTTGAGATAATCGTGGGCATTGGGTTTGGTCTCTAAAATCCGGGTGTAATATCTCTCCGCCACATCGAGCTTGCGTGACAGGAAAGCACACCAGGCGATGGAACGCCATGCACGGGTATTATCACTGTTGAGCATCTCCACCTTGAAGTAATAGTTGAGTGCTTTTTCATACTCTTTCAGCTCCAAGTGGCAATGTCCGATGTTGAGTTGGATGTTGAGATCGTCGGGACGGAACTGTTCCAGTCGGCGGTAATACTCCAAGGCAGTGACAGGTTCTTTCAGCACCCTGTAGCAATGGGCAATTCGAGTCAGTACCCATGTGTTATTCTCTTCCATCAGGTCAGCATGCAAGTAGGCATCCAATGCTTCTTTCATATCGGCCATCATCTGTCGGCAATAACCTATCTTCTGCCAGATTTCACTCTTTCCATTTCTTGTTTCCGCTAAAAGAGTGTAGGCGTTAAGCGCTTCGTTAAAATTGTTTTTTTCGAAGTAGTAGAGCGCTATCTTCTCTAAATGGTTGGGCTGCATCACCACCGGTTGAAATGCCGGTAACCGGTGGTAATTGAGCGGCAATTCAAAGATATCATGAAATTCATTACGGCGGGGAAACAATTTAAAGAAACGGTAGAGATCCTGGATATACTGTTTGATCATTGTCTCTTCTTTCTGGAAAGGCTTGAGGGTCTCTTCCTCCGTCTGCATATTTTTCAGTTCATCGCTTTCGGCTCCTAATTGAGAGGCCATCATCTTCCTGTAATTCTCGGGCATCATCATGATACTGAGACAAAATGAGTATTTATCGGAATTACAAATAAGAGACGATCCGGAGAGAGCTTCCACGAGAGAATCTCTTTCCGACCGGTTGTGAAAGAGTTGTTGTATACTGCTGTGTTGTGGTGTGAACGGCAAAAACCAGTTGCTCATCTGTTGGAAGAAAGGATAGGACTTGAGGTTCGAGAAGGTGGAATGGAACACATCAGCCCCTTCCATTTGCAACTCTGTAAATTCCTGTAGTTTATCTGTTAATCCCGCTTCATCCAATATCTTCTGCCATTCGGGATTCTTCTCGTCGAAGCCGGTTTCACCCATCCACTCATCCAATTTGATCTTCTTCCCGATCATCGGGCTCAGCTTCATCATCTCGGGGATGATCTCTTCGGTCAGTTTTTTAGTGATTTTTTCGGTTTCGTGTGCCTGAATAAAGCCGATGATTGCCGCAATAAAACGGCGTCCAAAAGTTTTATCGTCGGAAAGCAACTTCACCCGATTGCTGCATCCGGAGTACAATTCTAATCGTGAATTGTATATCTGGAAGATGGGGATAATAGCGGTGATGGAGCGGATAGCCAGCTCCGGTTCCGGATGATTGCACATGTCGAGCAGGAATTCAATCTTCCGCGCATCGAAACGCTGTAAGATATTCATCGTCATCGCCGAAATAAAGAGCATTTTATCCTGGTGTGGCACTGACTCCTCTTCCATGAAATGGCGGCAGGAGGTGATGAAGTCGTTATCTGCCCGTGGGGAGACAAAAACTGTATAGAACAGGTCCTGTTGTGTATTTTCATGTGTGATTGTGGCTTGCCTGATGCGAGACTCCCTTTCGGGCCCCTCCTCCAGCAAATCGATAAAAGAGAGGGTGTCTGCCTGTTTGGTGATAATATGCCTATACTCTTCCATGGTTATCGGGGTACGCACCCCCATCAACCTCATTTTATCGAAAAAGATGGACGCACTTTCTTGTAGGAGCAGTTGTTCTGCAGCATCTTCCGCTACGGTATATATGTCGCGGATTAACTTGTTGTAAATGCGTTGCTGTTCCGGGTCTTTTTTGCCTTCAATCAGGTAGTGAAGCATGAACTGATAATTAGTGGTTAGTTCGGTTATTCTTTCTGATACTATCCAGTTCTGTCGTACGGCTGAAAATTCTTTGATGCCTTCAAGGGCATTTTTCAACTGCTTCTGTTCGATGTATGAGTAGATAGTGGCCAGTTTTTTCTTTATATCGGATGAATTCATACGGTTGTTTTATTTTTCTTGTCGGTGTATGACAATTGAGCGAAACGAAATTGCCGACTTCTTCTGAAGTTTTAGCCGGGGGCAACTCGCGATAATAATGAACTCGGAAGAGAACGGCTATTATGCTCGTTTCATAATTGGATTGAATTTATTGTCTCTTTGATGATAAGCGTTGACGGAAGACAGTCTGTCCAGGGCAGGGGTGTACAGATCAATTTACGCCATCCTTCGAGACCGATAATCATAAGATCTTGTTCACTGATAAAATCACATCCTATCTTTTTGTTATTGTCCCACAGGTGGATGCGTCCTTCTGTTCTCTTGCTGATGAATTGGTAAAGCTTCTGAATCTTCACTTCCGATCCAATCATGCCAATTGCATCCCAGATCATGATTTTCACATTCTCCTGCTGGGCAATCCGATAAATATAAGCGAAGATATGTATGTCGGACTTCTGTAGAATGGGAATAAATAATCTTTTGAACTGCGTCGTGCCATTATCCAGGAAAAGTGCTGTAGATACTCTGTTCTTATTGAACATAGCATTGAGATCTTTCAACGTTTCCGCTTCTTTTTCCTCAAATTGATCGAGTATGAAAATATCAGACAGAGTTGGGTCACTTTTGAGTTGTCCATATTTTTTTATTATTCCGGGATTAAGCTCTTGATAGTGGATACCTAATAAAATCAGATTGGATCTCTGCTCCTCAGAGATTTTTATGATATCTGCATAATAGTCGTCGGACGATTGGATGAATAAGCGTAGAGTGATCTTATCTTTTTCTTCCGTGGAGATGAAATCGGAGATAATCTTGTGCTTATATTCGTCCATCTCTTCATTGAGGCGTATCTCTTCCGATTTTTCGATAAAATAAAGAAGCGTGATGGCTGATTTTTCCGATTTTGACCGGATAATCCAGGTGGCCAGCTTGCTCAATACCTTACCTGTTTCTAACGTAGAGAAACAGATCAATGCATTATTGTTTATTTTCATTTCCGCCTCACCGTCGAAGCGATTTAATAACATATCTGCAAAATCCATACCACCCTGTTTTTAATAGACTAACTGTTGATAATTTCACTGTCGAGCATAGAGTCTTTATACCCAAGAAAATAGAGTATGCCGTCAATACCTACTGTGGAGAGCGACTGGTCCGCATTTTGTTTTACTTTTGGTTTGGCATGAAAGGCAATGCCCAGACCGGCTATTCCTAACATGGGCAGGTCATTGGCTCCATCGCCTACTGCCACTGTTTGACGTAGATCGATTTTTTCGACTTGTGCGATGAGCCTCAATAATTCCGCTTTCCTTTTACCATCGACAATATCTCCCAGGTAGTTGCCGGTGAGTTTCCCATTTTCAATTTCCAATTCGTTGGCATACATATAGTCGAATCCATATTTCTCTTTCAGATAGTTGCCGAAATAGCTGAATCCACCTGACAATATGGCGGTTTTGAATCCCACTTTCTGTAGTACTTTCACTAATCGTTCAACACCCTCGGTGATGGGGAGATTTTCGGCAATCTCTTTCATCACGGAAACATCAAGCCCTTTCAGCAATTTCACTCGTTGCCGGAAGCTCTCGTTAAAATCAATCTCGCCTTGCATGGCCAGTTCTGTGATGCCCTTTACTTCATTGCCCACACCTGCTCTTTCTGCCAACTCATCGATCACCTCTGTCTGGATAAGGGTGGAGTCCATATCGAAGCAAATGAGCCTGCGCATACGTCTGAACATGCTCTCTTCTTGAAAGGAGATGTCGAAATTGAGTGAAGAGGTGAGCTCCAGGAATGCCTGTTGCATCTGCTGCCGGTCGGCGGGTGTGCCTCTTACCGACAGTTCCACACACGATTGTGCTGCCCGTTCTTTCTCGTCAAGCGGGATACGGCCGGTCAAACGTACCATATTGTCGATATTGAGATTCTGTTCGGCAATAATTTTTGAAACGCTGGCAATCTGTTTCGCAGTAAGTATCCTCCCTAATAGTGTGATGATATATCGATTTTTACCCTGTAACCCAACCCAGTTGGAGTATTCTTCATCCGAAATGGGCAAGAAACGGATATTTACATCCATTTCGTAGGCTTTGAAGAGCAGATCTTTCATTATTTCTCCGGAGATATTGGTCTTCGACCTGAATAGAATTCCCAGTGAGAGGTTCCTATGGATATCCGATTGTCCCACGTCAAGGATAAAAGCATCGTGACGTGCCAGAATTTCCGTGAGGGCGGCTGTCAAGCCTGGTTTGTCTTCTCCGTTGATATTGAGTAAAATGATTTCTGATTTTTCCATTATCGGGATAATTTTGCGATGTTTCAGCATTGAAATTTGTCGTTAGTTTTCTATATCGATCTCAAATAACAGGCGTAGAGACCTGCGAATAAATATCTTCAATATCTTGTTTACTGATTTTTTCAAAATCTTCCTCCCTCACACAGATCATCAATCCGGCCATGTCGAGTGCGCCGGGGCTGATGAGTAGCTGCTTATTCCCCTTCTCGTAATAATGACCCGGGCGATGTGCTTTACGGGGAAAAATATGGAGTTTGTATCTGTTATTCTCTGTAAAAGCGATTATGTTCATCATTGGCTCTCTCTCTTCCGGTTGAAGATAATGAAGATACTGATATACATCTTCAAAGAGCTCTCGCATTTCGCTTTTGTTTTCACTTTCGATTTGGAGGCATGAACGTAGTTCGTTGTCTCCCTGCATTAACAAAGGAAGTTTAACTCCTGCCTGTAAGTGAAAATGGTCGGGTGCGGATGCCCCGCATTTAGGACCATTGTAAAAGATCAGGTAATCGGGGAGTTGTTCCGCCAATGTAAGCATATCTTCCATTTTCTTACGGATGCGTTGTGGCACATGCGAATGAAGAGGAATAGTAAGATGATTTTTCAGGATGGGGTAGGGATTGCAGAGAATAGTATATCTCTTCATGAATGCAATTCCATTTTGTTGCGCCGGCCGATTGGCCGCACATAAGAAACAGGGGCGTTTTTCAATCGTCTCCTTATTGATTGTCGCTGCCGTAGAGACCATCCGTGCCGGATTGAACTGCAGTTTTATCCGGTAGTCGCCGCCCCATGTAAACTCTTTCTCCCGCAGATTATCCATCTGTAAAATACCATTTCTTAACTGCTCCCAATCTCTCTGTTGTGCAAAAAACAAATGGCTTATTTCCGTTTGAAGATCCATTCAGTACCGATTTTTAAAAGCAAAGATAAGGATATTTTCTTTTACTCTTTATGGATATGGTAGGAAATAAAAATAGTGGAGTTACTGTTTGATTATCACCTTAATTTTTATACCTTTGTACTGTAAAAAACAATAGTTGAAATCAAAACCGGATCAATAGAGGCCTACCTAGCGATGAAAATTTCGAATTATATCTTTTTCTGTCTCTTCCTGCTTTTTCTTTTCTCCTGTACGCAAAGTGCAGAAAGGAGAGGCAGTGTGATGGATAAAGGAAAAGAAAAGACGGAAGCGAGCGAAGCGGACAGTGGGCAAGAGAGGGACTTGGGAGAGGAAGATTTCGATCAGTTTATCCGTAAATTCAGTACTTACGAGGCGTTTCAATTGGAGCGGATCAAATTCCCTATTAACGTGATCGTTCCCGATGATGAACATGAAGGGATGGCTCCCATGGAAGAAACTATCGGAAGATACGAATGGGAATTGCTCGATCTTACTTATGACAGCACTTATCTGACGCGCACTTATGACCAGTATTACCAAGGCGTGCGCTATAGAAGGGATACCGCTGTGGTGGAAATCCGAGGAATCAATAATGGTATTTATGCTGATTATTATTTTACGCTGATCGATGAGAAATGGTATCTGGTGACACTCTACGAAGCGTCATTTTAACATTTTATTCCCGAAGCTGAGCGGCAGTAAATCCTTTGCACTTTCGAGCAGATAGACAGTTCCCTTGCCGTACATCAATATTTTTATGGGCGCATTGAAACGATTTTCTGTCTCTAACAGTACCTGCCGGCAGCCTCCACAGGGAGTGATCACATCGTCGGTGAATCCACCGTTATGATAGGCGGCGATAGCGATAGCTTCAATCCTCTGATCGGGATAGGTGGCATTGGCAAAGAAGACAGTGGTTCTCTCCGCACATAATCCCGACGGGTAAGCGGCGTTTTCCTGGTTGTTGCCGGAGATAATTTCGCCGTTTGCCAACAGAACGGCGGCACCCACCCTGAATCCCGAATAGGGTGCATATGCTTTTTTTGTGGCCTCCTTTGCTGCTTCTATAAGTTTTTTTTCCATTTCGGAGCATTCTGCTAATAGATAAACAGCTATCTTTGTGGTTAAATTGATTTCTTTCATACGATTAAAATTATTGATTTTCAAAGGTTGTCGTATGGAACTCGCTTTTAATCATGTTCTTGTGTGAAAATAATTTTGACTCCGTCGATTACAAAGTAATTCATGCTCATTTCATAATGCAAAATTTGTTTCACAAATATAGATGTTTTTTACTGCTCTTTGTCGTTTTCTCTTTTTTATTTGCTCCGGCTCATCATTTGTCAGCGCAAGCCAGAGTGAGCACCTACGAGAATTATATCCGAAAGTACAGTGATTTGGCAGTAGCACATATGGAGAAATATAAAATACCTGCATCTATCACGTTGGCACAGGGAATCCTCGAATCGGGAGCAGGGATGAGTGATTTGGCCCGTCGTTCCAACAACCATTTTGGGATCAAATGCCATCGCGGATGGAGTGGAGGTACGGTATATGCTGCCGATGATACACCTAATGATTGCTTCCGGAAGTATAATAGCGTGGAGGATTCGTATCAGGACCATTCGGAATTTTTAGCGTATAGTAGTCGCTATAAACCTTTGTTCGACCTTTCTGTTACTGATTATAAGGGATGGGCAAAAGGGCTCCAAAAGTTGGGTTACGCCACTGATAGGGCATATGCTAATAAATTGATCAAACTGATCGAAGATTACGAGTTGTATCGCTTCGATGATAAAAAATACCGCAAAGGGGTTAGCCGCAGGGAACGGAATGAGCAACGTGAGAGAGAAGTGACACAGGTAACCTGGACGCATCAACCCTATATCACGCACGGTCTGGTATATGTGATTGCTGTAGATGGTGATACTTTCGGGAATATTGCACGGGAATTCGGCTTCAAAGAAAAAGAACTGCTGAAATTCAATGAAGTCCCTGAAGACTTCCCTTTGAGCGAAGGTGATATCGTCTATTTCCAGAAAAAGAAAACGCGTGCCGATAAACCGTATGAATTTCATACCGTACAGGTGGGAGAATCTATGTATAGCATCTCACAGAAATATGGAATTCAACTGCGCAATTTATATCGAATTAATAAGAAGAGCTATGAATATATCCCTGAAGAGGGAGATCTGCTCAAGCTGAGGTGAAACTGAACAACAACTGATATATGCAATACAATACACAATTAAAAAAACTGGTGCTGCCGGAATATGGGCGCAATATCCAGAATATGGTAGATCACTGCGTGGGCATTGAAAATCCCGAAGAGCGCAAAAAGTGCGCTTATACTGTGATCGATATTATGGGAAGTATGTTTCCTCACCTTCGTGATGTCAATAATTTCAAACACATTCTGTGGGATCATCTGGCTATTATGTCGGATTTTAAACTCGATATTGAATATCCCTATGAGGTGATTACCAGGGAGGGATTGAATACTTCTCCGGGGCATCTGGATTATAGTCGCCCCACAATGCAATACCGCCATTACGGCAAGATCATGGAAAGGATGATCAAGATTGCTGCCAATATGGAGGAGAACGAAAAGAAAAACTATCTGGTGAAGTTACTACTCAGTCAGATGAAACGTTCCTATTCGCAATGGAACAAAGAGGCGGATGATCAGAAGATATTTCATGATCTCTATGCATTGTCGGAGGGCAAAATAAAGATTGATGCAGAAGAGTATGTGATTCCCGAGGTGAAAGTGAATACCAGCCGGGATAAACTGAAGAATATAAAATATCAACGTAGAAAATAAAAAAAAGTGATTTCCGGGGAAGATATCCTTTTGGTGGGAAGTACACAGAAACCATACGGAATAAAGGGTGAAATTGTCATTCGATTCCGTAAAGCGGAGTATGCCGATATAGATACAGAGTGCTATTTTCTGAAAATAGAGGGTATTCCTGTGCCCTTCTTTGTAGAGGAGTTTACTTATTCAACTGATGTTATTGCCCGGGTGAAGTTCGAAGATGTCGACGATGAGAAAGCGGCGGCACGATATGTCAACATAGATATTTATCTTCCGCGCGAGTTGGTGAAATCTCAACCAGAACAAGGAATGACCGATTGGGATTACTTTAGGGGTTTTACTGTCACTGATCAGCATGGGAAAAGACTGGGAGTTATAGAAGAAGTGGATAGCTCTACCATGAATGTACTTTTCATCGTGAAAAATGATGAGAGGGAATACCTGATTCCGGCTACTGAGGATTTTATAGAAGCTATCGACGAGGAGGGTAATCTGATGGAGATGTTTCTTCCGGATGGATTGATCGAAGAATGATCCAGCATGATGAGAATAATCGTGACTCCTTTTTATTATCTTTGCATGCTTTATTGCAGATGATCACTCCCATATGGAAGATGGAAAACGAAATATTGCCATTTTAGGCTCTACAGGTTCAATCGGGACGCAGGCGCTGAAAGTTATTTCCAGCCATCGTGACCGTTTTGGGGTCTATGCTTTGGTTGCCAATAACAGGGTTGAGTTATTGATAGAGCAAGCGCGGAGATATCTTCCTGAAGTGGTGGTGATCGCTAACGAGTCGAAATATGAGAAATTGAAAGATGCATTGAGCGACTTGCCCATTAAAGTGTGGTGTGGAAGCAAAGCTATCGAGCAGGTGGTACAGGACGAACCAATAGATATGGTGCTTACGGCGATGGTCGGTTTTTCGGGCCTGCAGCCTACTATAAACGCCATTAAAGCCGGGAAGATCATCGCATTGGCCAATAAGGAGACGCTGGTGGTGGCAGGTGAACTGGTTACTTCGTTGGCATTGAAACATAGAACGCCAATCCTGCCGGTCGACTCTGAACATTCGGCTATTTTCCAGTGCTTGAACGGTGAGGGAGATAATAAGATCGAAAAAATATTGCTTACCGCTTCAGGGGGACCTTTTCGTTCTCTATCGAAAGAGCAGCTGTGCCATGTGACCCGAAAAGAGGCGCTGGCGCATCCTAACTGGAATATGGGTGAGAAAGTGACCATAGATTCTTCTACCCTTATCAATAAGGGACTGGAAATGATCGAGGCCAAATGGTTGTTTGGTGTGGAGCCATCGCAGATTGAGGTATTGGTGCATCCCCAGTCGATTATTCACTCTATGGTACAGTTTGAAGACCGCTCCGTAATAGCACAGTTGGGAGAACCAGACATGCGTATGCCTATTCAATATGCCTTCTCTTATCCGGCCCGGTTGAAATCGGATGTGCAGCCGCTGAACTTTTTGGAGTTGTCACAACTGACGTTCGAGGCACCTGATACAGAGCGGTTCCCCGGACTTTTATATGCCTATGAGGCCATTGCGGTTGGAGGTAATATGCCCTGTATATTGAATGCCGCCAATGAAGTAGCAGTGGAACTTTTTTTACAGGAAAAAATAGGTTATATGCAAATGAGTCGTTTGATAGAGAAAACCATGCAGAAAGTGTCATTTGTGCAATCACCATCGTTAAACGACTACCTGCAAACCGATGCCGATGCAAGAGTAATAGCAAGAGAACAAATAATTGAATTTACTAATTGATAAAAGTGACACACTGGTAAGGTGTGTAATGATAACTGAATGGAGACATTTTTAATTAAGGCGTTACAACTCATCTTGAGTTTGTCGATACTGGTGTTAGTACATGAGTTCGGACATTATATTTTTGCGAGGATGTTCAAGATAAGGGTAGAGAAATTCTATCTTTTCTTTGATGCTTGGTTTGCGCTCTTTCGCTACAAGCCTAAGAACAGTGATACGGAATATGGTATCGGCTGGTTGCCGCTGGGCGGTTATGTGAAAATATCGGGGATGATCGATGAGTCGATGGATAAAAACCAGATGGCACAACCTCCGCAACCGTGGGAATTCCGTTCCAAACCTGCTGGACAACGGCTCCTGGTAATGATTGCAGGTGTATTGTTTAACCTGTTACTGGCATTTTTTATCTTCTCTATGGTACTTTTCACCTGGAACGATACCTATCTCCCTTTGAAAAATGTGACGCAGGGGATGGAATTCAGCCAGGCCGCACATCGAGCCGGTTTTCAGGATGGAGATATCTTGCTCAGGGCAGATAATAAGGAGTTGGACCGCTTTGGTGTGCGTACCTTACTTGATGTGGCTGATGCTGAAAAGGTAACTGTATTGCGTAATGGAAAAGAAGTAGTACTGACCATGCAGGAAGGATTAATGGAAAACCTGCTGAAAGATAAGGAAGGATTTGCTGCTTACAGGATACCTACGGTTGTTCATGAAACAATGAAAGGAAGTGCTGCCGAGCGTGCAGGACTGCTCTCCGGAGACAGTATTGTGAGGGTGAACGGAATGGTTACCCCTGTCTTTAGTGATCTGAGGACAGCACTCAACAACCATCGCAACCAAGAGGTTATGCTGGACTATTATCGGAACGGATCGTTACAGACAACTTCTGTGAATGTGGACTCAGCCGGCACATTGGGCTTTTCCCTGAGAAATCTCTATCAGGTTTATCAAACCGTTACGGTCAGTTATGGCTTTTTTAAATCATTTCCGGCAGGAATCAAATTGGGTATTCAGACATTAAAGGATTATGTGGCGCAATTTAAATATGTGTTTACAAAAGCTGGAGCTTCATCCCTGGGTGGATTTGGGGCGATCGGGAATCTTTTTCCCGCACAATGGAATTGGCAAGCGTTCTGGATGATGACCGCTTTCCTTTCTGTAATACTTGCTTTTATGAATATCCTACCTATTCCGGCACTTGACGGGGGACATGTGATGTTTCTGATTTACGAAGTAATCACCCGGAGGAAACCCAGTGAGAAATTTATGGAGTATGCCCAAGTGGCGGGAATGATCCTGCTCATAGGCCTGGTGTTGTATGCCAATGGCATGGATGTGGTGAGGGCTATTTTTAAATAGTTTGGATGGTATAGTGAGGACGGACTTTATATTACATGAGTTTGATAAAAATGTCTTTATTCTTTGTTCTTTACTCTTTACTCTTTATTCTTTACTCTTTACTCTTTATTCTAAGAAAATGAGCATTTCAGAATTAATAAATAAGAGGGATAAAACTGCTTTTTCGTTCGAACTGCTGCCCCCATTGAAGGGAAATAGTATTCAGCAGGTATATAACACTATTGACCGATTGAAGGAGTTTGACCCGAAATATATCAATATTACTACGCATCACAGCGAAAGTATTTATAAAGAAGATGAAAACGGCACATACCGGAAAGTGAATGTAAGGAGACGCCCCGGCTCGGTAGCCATTGCTGCTGCCATCCAGAATAAGTATGGAATAAGGGCGGTACCTCACATTATCTCACAGGGTTTTTCGAAGGAGGAGACCGAATATGCATTGATCGACCTCTCCTTTCTGGGCGTGACCGATCTGCTGCTGTTAAGAGGTGATAGCAAGAAATTGGATGCCGAACAACGGAAAATGGATAGCCACCCGTACGCTACCGGCCTGCAGGAGCAGGTGAACAATTTTAACAAGGGAATCACGTTCGATGGCTCTCCTTTTACCGCGCCGGAGGAATCCTTTTCTTACGGTATGGCATGTTATCCTGAAAAACATGAGGAGTCTCCCAATATGGATTCGGAGATCTATTACACTAAGATGAAGGTGGATAATGGCGCTGAATATCTCGTAACGCAGATGTTTTTCGATAACAGTAAATTTTTCGAATTTGTAAAACGTTGTCGTGAGGCGGGAATTGGTGTGCCCATTATTCCCGGGATCAAACCGATCCATTTGAAGAATCAACTTACGGCACTGCCTCGCATTTTCCGTACGGATATTCCGGAAGAGCTGGCAGCAGCACTTCGCAAATGTAAAGACGATGAGGAGGCGAAGGAGATTGGTATTGAATGGTGTGTCCAACAGTGTAAGGAGTTGATCAGTAATCAGGTTCAGAGTATCCATTTCTATTCATTGATGGCGACTGAGAGTGTGCGCAGGGTAGCGGAGGAGATATACTGATGTATTTTCGCGATGTCATAGGACTCCATGATGTGAAAGAACACCTGATCAATTCGGTGAGGCAGGGGTTTATTCCGCATGCCCGTATCTTTTATGGTCCGGAAGGGGTGGGGAAGTTACCCCTGGCCATCGCTTATGCCAGATATCTGAATTGTAGTGACCGCGGTGCCGAAGATGCTTGCGGCGAATGTCCCTCATGCCACAAGTTTGATAAGTTGGCACATCCCGACCTGCACTTTGTATTTCCGGTTGTGAAATCGAAAGTGAGTGACCAGTACCTGCCTCAATGGAGGGAATTCCTGTCGGAACACCTCTATTTTAATCTGAACGACTGGCTCAGCTTTATTGATGCGCAAAATGCGCAGGGAATCATCTATTCAAAAGAGAGTGATGAGATCATCCGTAAACTCAACCTCAAAGTGTATGAAGCACCTTATAAGATCATGGTTGTGTGGCTCCCGGAGAAGATGCACGAAGCATGCGCCAATAAACTATTGAAGCTGGTGGAAGAGCCGCCTGACCATACAGTCTTTCTACTTGTTTCGGAGGATAGGGAAAATGTGTTGCAAACCATCTGGTCACGTTGCCAGCCGTTGCATATCCGGGCTATCGAAAAGAAGGAGATGGAAACGGCCCTGCGACAGAAATTTGGATTGGATGTGGAAAAAGCACACTCGACAGCCCATATAGCCAATGGTAGTTTTACCAAGGCTATTGAGATTATAGAGGCGTCTGAGCATACCGAATACTTCTTTGAGTTATTCAGGCAGATGATGCGAAATGCCTTTTCCGGAAAAATTAAGGCGATCAAAGAGATCGCCAGTGAAATCGCCGGCATTGGACGAGAGATGCAGAAAAGCTTCCTGCTCTATTCACTGAGGCTGTTCAGGGAATATTTTGTGAGTAACCTCCGTGAACCGGAAATGGTATACCTGAATAACGATGAATGGCAATTCGGTGAGCGATTTGCCCCATTCATTAATGAAAAAAATATAGAAGCGTTAAGTGATGAATTTTCTCTCGCTTACCGACAAATTGAACAAAATGGCAATGCGAAAATTATTTTCCTTGATCTTTGTCTGAAAGTGACGATGTTTTTAAGAAAATAATTTTGTAACTTGCGTTTAAATTAATTCATCCGCCAGGAAAAATAAGGCGGTTTATATATGGATAAAGAACAATTAGCAGATAAATTAGCGGATATTGTGCCACTGAGTACAATTACCCTACGAAATATGAAGAGTTGCCGGGGATGTACCCGCCATGATAATAAACTCCACGTCTACGATTGGTTACACGATTTTCCAGAGTTGCAAAAAGCAACCAAAATGGTGGAGGTGCAGTTCAAAAATACCCGTAAAGGTTATTATATCAACAGCAACGACTTACAGTTGGAGCAGGGTGATGTAGTTGCCGTAGAAGCCTTACCCGGACACGATATAGGTACTGTGACGCTGACCGGTAAACTGGTGGAGTTACAGATGAAGAAGAACAACTTCAGGGATGATGCCAACGGAGGGATGAAACGCATCTACCGTATTGCACGCCCTGCCGATTTGGAGAAATATGAGCAGGCAAAAGCTCGGGAGCAGCCTACCATGATCCGTTCAAGGGAGATAGCTGAAGAGTTGGGGTTGAAGATGAAGATCGGTGATGTAGAGTATCAGGGTGACGGTAATAAAGCTATCTTCTACTATATTGCGGATGAGAGAGTCGATTTCCGTCAACTTATCAAAGTATTGGCCAGTGAGTTCAGGGTTAAGATTGAAATGAAACAGATCGGCGCGCGTCAGGAAGCCGGCCGTATCGGCGGAATTGGCCCGTGTGGGCGAGAGATGTGTTGTAGTCGTTGGATGTCGAGTTTTGTATCGGTCTCCACCTCTGCTGCCAGATATCAGGATATTTCTATTAATCCACAAAAATTGGCCGGACAATGTGGAAAGCTGAAGTGTTGCATGAATTATGAGGTAGATGCCTATGTGGAGGCGCAACGTACACTTCCTTCACGTGAAATTATTCTCGAAACGAAAGATGCCAGCTATTACCATTTCAAGACTGATGTTTTTTCCGGTAAGATTACTTATTCGTCAGACAAGTTTAATGGTGCTAATTTAGTGACTATTCACAAAGACCGTGTATTCGAAATCATCAGGATGAATAAAAAAGGAGAAAAACCGCTGAAACTGATCGAAGAGACAGTGGAGAAATCCGGCAATGGGGAGTACCCTGGAGATATCCTTGATGATCATAGTATTACCCGGTTTGATGGTCAGGGCGAAAGTCAGGGGAAGAGAAAGAGAAAACCCCGTAAAAAACGCCCCGATAATTTATCAGGAAGCAGAAAATTCAGAAATAGAAAATCTCCGGGTGAGAACAAAGAGTAATATCTTTTTAATATTTGTAGGTCTCTCTTTTGCTGTCATTGTCTCCTGCTCGGGAAGAGAGGACTATTCACGATTTTATCATATTAAGAGCGGAAAATGGCATCGTGATTCTGTGCTTATTTTTACGATAGATTCGTTGCTGCCCTCTTTTGGTGTAGGATATGATGTGACAGTGGAATTGACAACCAATCGCAGTTATCCTTACCGTGATTTATGGTTACTCATCGATCAGAATCTGACGGATTCTCAGGTTCGTACTGATACACTTCGTTGCCTCTTGGCCGATGAATATGGAAGATGGTTGGGAGGTGGTGCCGGAGGGTTGAACCAGTTGTCGCTGCCCTACCGTAGTTTTATCCCGTGGGATTCGGTCTCCAACTATAGACTGGTAATCCGCCACGGAATGGAGGAAGAACTGTTGCGTGGAGTGGAAAAAGTGGGAGTTAAAATGATAGGGATGAAGAGAGGTAATCCCTAATGTAAATCATATGTGTTATGGAAATTGTACTCATCGGATCGGGAAATGTGGCTACCCACATGGCAATGGCATTGAAAGGAGCGGGTCACAGGATTGTGCAAGTATATAGCCGAACGATGAGAAATGCAAAATTGCTTGCTTGCAAGGTCGGAGCTGATCCGATTGATGATGTCGATACTGTTCATTCTGCAGCCGATCTTTATATTTTTTCAGTAAGAGATACCGCACTACCGGAAATTGCCTCCCAAATGCCGCTGACTACAGGCGTATGGGCGCATACTGCGGGTAGTATTCCTGTTTCAGTGCTTTCTCCGCATAAGGAGAGGGGAGTACTTTATCCATTACAGACATTTAGCAAAGAGAGGGAAGTGAATTTTAAAGATATTCCGCTCTTTATAGAGGGAGAGAGTATTGAAACCACCACTTTATTGAAGGAGCTGGCGGAAGGGATATCGGAAAATGTCTATTTCCTTTCCGGAGATAAGCGGCGATTTCTCCACTTGGCGGCTGTTTTTGCATGTAACTTTACCAATCACATGTATACGCTCGCGTCGGAGATAATGGGTGAGGAGGAAATTTCGTTCCGGATGCTAAATCCACTGATCGCCGAAACTGCTGCCAAAGCGATGGAGATGGATCCACACGCCGCACAGACCGGCCCCGCCGTGAGGTTCGATGAGAAAGTGATTCAAAAACATCTGGAGTTATTGAACGATCCTATGAAGAAAGAAATTTATGCCCTGCTAAGCAAAAGTATTCATGGAACATCACGAGACGAATGCTTTAGTCGTAATTATGCGCCGGATGAATCAGAATAGGTAAAAATTAACATAGAAAAATTGAGTTCTTAAAAAACAACTGTTACTTTTGTAACAGACAATAAAAGCCACATCTAATAATGGGAAAAGTCAAAGGTTATGTAGTGGTAAATACCGATCGATGTAAGGGCTGCAACCTCTGTGTTGTGTCATGTCCTACCGACACATTAGATTTACAGCCGCGAGAAGTGAATGACCGCGGATATCATTATGCTTATATGAAGAGTCCCGATGATTGTATCGGATGCGCGAACTGTGGATTTGTATGTCCGGAAGGATGTATAACGGTCTATCGGAAGAAGGTGGTATGATCATTTTCCATAAGAGAATAGTAACAAAACTAATATTATGCCAGAAGAAATTTCTTTGATGAAAGGAAACGAAGCCATTGCCCATGCAGCCATACGCTACGGGGTGGATGGTTATTTCGGTTATCCCATCACTCCCCAGTCGGAAATAATAGAGACACTTATGGAAGCAGCTCCCTGGAAAACGACAGGAATGGTGGTGTTGCAAGCCGAAAGTGAGGTGGCTGCTATTAACATGGTCTATGGTGGAGCTGCCTGCGGAAAATACTCCATGACCACTTCCTCCAGTCCGGGTATCAGTCTGAAGCAGGAGGGCATCTCCTATATGGCTGGAGCTGAACTGCCCTGCCTTATTGTGAATGTACAGCGGGGAGGTCCCGGATTAGGAACGATACAACCTTCACAGGCCGATTATTTCCAGACGGTGAAAGGAGGAGGACATGGTGATTACAAATTAATTACACTGGCACCCAATTCTGTGCAGGAGATGGCCGATTTTGTAGCACTTGGATTCGAGTTGGCGTTTAAATACCGTAATCCCGCGATGATCCTGACGGATGGTGTAATCGGGCAGATGATGGAAAAGGTGAAACTCCCTGAATTCCGTCGCAGGAGGACCGACGAGGAGGTTCGGGAGCAATGTCCGTGGGCAACCCTCGGGAAAATGCCGGACAGGGAACCCAATATCATCACTTCACTGGAACTCGATTCGGCGCTGATGGAAAAGAACAACGAGCGGTTCCAGGCGAAATACCGTGTGCTGGAAGAG